>JALERW010000017.1 GCA_022763925.1 Lachnospiraceae bacterium | reverse complement strand
AATGCCGGAGCTTTCGATCGTCATAACCTTATTGATGCCCTGTCCCCTGAAGTGACGGGCAATCTCGGCGCCAAGTTCGTGCATGAATACCGGATCCACCTGATGATTGATAAAGGAGTCCACCTTCAGGATTGCCGGACTTAAGACATTGCCTTCCGCTAAAATTCTGTCTTCCAATAATTTCATTGTAATGTACCACCTTTGCATTTTAAATGTTTTTTCTAATCAGTAAATAAATAATACTATAGCACGCCAAAAGCATTCCTTCAACAGAAACTTCATTCATAGAGTCTGGAATAGATCGTTTCTGAAAGGGAATCCAGATAGTCCTCATCCAGCGGATACCTGGAAGAAAGCTGCTCCTTGATGTATTCCGTGCGCTTATAGTAATTGATTTCCTCAGAATCGGTCAGCTCGCAGCCTTCGTCGACCTGCCCTGCGGAAAAAGCCCCAAGAAACCAGGAGAGAATCTCCCCGGTTCTGGATTCCTCAGCCGATGCCTCTTCCTTCAGACGGGAGAGCTTTCCCGCATTTTGAATCCCGACCACAAGAAAAATCAGGAACAGAAGCCCCATAACCGTAAGCATCAGTGTCCGGCTGGCAGCTCCGAAGGGAAACGGAAGAATTCCAAGTGCAAACAGTACCACCAGGAGAAGCCCGATGCCTCCGACGAGAAGGAACGCCATGGCAGAGGATCTGGCATCCTCCAGGCGGTCACTGGACTTTTTGTATGAAGAACGGACCTGCGTCCGGGAAGAACTGTCCGAACCGGCCCCGGAAGCTGTTTTTTTCTCTTTCGACAGCTTTGCAAGATATTCTTCCGTAGGCTTCCTCACGTCACGTTCTCTGGATTTCGGAACCATGACATGATAATTTCCGGATGCTTTGTCAAACTGCATGGTACAGTAGTCCACCTGGCAGTACTCGTAATAGGAGAGAAGCTCCAGGGCATTTTCCTCCGGAAGCGTCATAATACAGACAAGCTCCTGCGGAAGCTCATCCACCAGTTCTGTATCACAGTCTGCACAGCGTTTGATCCCTTCCTGATATTCTGTCTTACATTTCGGACACCATGGCATAAACATTCCTCCCGCACAAATCATTCTTTTTCATTTATTATAGCATGAAACAGAAGTATCCGCCAGATACTTCTGGAAAGGCGGCAGGTTTTATGGTATGCTTGAAACGCGGAAAGGACTGCAGGCGGTTCATAAGGAAAATGGGAAAGGAACATAAAAAAGCATCATGCATATTACAGTGATCTGTGTCGGAAAAATCAAAGAGAAATTTTTTACAGCTGCTGTGGAAGAATATAAAAAGAGGCTTTCCAGATACTGCCGCCTGGATATTGTGGAGGTGGTGGATGAAAAGACCCCTGACAAGGCTTCTCCTGTCCTGGAGGAGCAGATCCGCCGGAAGGAAGGAGAACGGATCCTTCGGAATGTCCGTGAGGATGCCTATAAAATCACGCTGGAGATTGCAGGAGAGATGCCCGATTCCGAGGAGCTTTCGGGAAAGCTTGAGAAGCTGGGTATTACAGGGATCAGCCACATTCAGTTTATCATCGGAGGATCGCTGGGACTTTCCGGGGAGGTACTGGCTGTATCGGATTACCGGCTGAGTTTTTCCAGGATGACCTTTCCCCATCAGCTGATGCGTGTGATCCTGCTGGAGCAGCTCTACCGTTCCTACCGGATCATGAAGGGAGAACCCTATCACAAATAAGGAGAAGAAAATGAACGACGAAAACAGCAGGAGGGAAGCAGACGGCGGGAAGGAAACGGAGCAGACGCCCCATAAGCGCCGTGTACGCTATAAAGGAACCCATCCGAGAAATTACAGTGAGAAATACAAGGAATTACATCCTGAGAAATATAAAGATACCATCGAAAAGGTGATCCGGAAGGGAAATACTCCGGCCGGTATGCATATTTCCATCTGTGTCCGGGAAATCCTGGATTTTCTGGAGATCCGTCCGGGACAGGTGGGATTGGATGCAACGCTGGGGTACGGAGGACACACGCAGAAGATGCTGGAATGTCTGAAAAATGAGGGGCATCTGTATGCCCTGGATGTGGATCCCATTGAATCCGTGAAAACGGAGCAGAGACTGCGCGCCCTTGGCTATGGGCCGGATATCCTGACCGTTCGTCATCTGAATTTTGCGGATGTGGATCAGGTGGCAGAGGAAGCGGGCCGCTTCGATTTTATTCTGGCGGATCTGGGAGTATCCTCCATGCAGATCGACAATCCCGACCGGGGATTTTCCTATAAGCATGAGGGACCTCTGGATCTTCGGCTGAATCCGGAAAAGGGAATTCCCGCATCCGAGTGCCTGAAGCAGCTGACCCGGGAGGAATTGGAAGGTATGCTGGAGGAAAATTCCGATGAACCCTATGCAAAGGAGATCGCCCGGACGATAATTTCCGCCCTCAGAAAAGGGCAGGAGGTTTCCACCACCACTGATCTTCGAAGGCTGATTGAGCAGGCCCTTTCCTTCCTGCCCGAAAAGGATCAGTCGGAAGCTGTGAAAAAATCCTGTGCGAGGACCTTTCAGGCACTGCGGATCGACGTAAATCAGGAATTTGAAGTGTTGGAGCTGTTTCTTGAGAAGCTTCCGGATGTTCTCTCTGACGGCGGCCGTGTGGCGATCCTGACCTTTCATTCCGGAGAGGACCGTCTGGTGAAGAAAGCATTTCAGAGAATGTACCGGGAAGGAATCTATTCGGATATCGCGAAGGATGTCATACGTCCTTCCGCACAGGAATGTGCCAGGAACAGCCGGGCGAAATCGGCAAAGCTTCGATGGGCCGTAAAAGCATGCGTATGAATGACGGCCAAAAGGTGAGAGAGGGAGAGAGAAACAGCATGGACAATGAACTTCGTTTTGCAATATTGATCGATGCAGATAACGTGTCGGATAAATACATTAAGATTATCCTGGACGAGACTGCCAACAATGGTATCGTTACCTATAAACGGATTTACGGGGACTGGACAAATCCTCAGCTGGCTTCCTGGAAGCATGTGCTGCTGGAGAATTCCATCATTCCCATGCAGCAATACAGCTATACCACAGGAAAAAATGCCACAGATTCTGCCATGATCATTGATGCCATGGACATTCTGTATTCGGACACGGTGGATGGATTCTGCATTGTGTCCTCGGACAGTGATTTTACCCGTCTGGCAGCCCGGTTAAGGGAAGCCGGCATGCAGGTAATCGGTATGGGAGAGGAAAAGACACCTCAGCCCTTTATTTCCGCCTGCAATCAGTTCAAGTATCTGGATCTTCTGTATTCCAACCAGCAGGAGCAGGAAAAGGAGGAGACGGCAGAGCGCCCGGCAGAAGTGAAGGCCATGGAAGGCACCTCCGGACGAAAGAAGAGCGGCGGAAGAAAGAAGGATCTGAAGAAGGTACGCAATACCATCAATGCCATCATAGATAAATTTTCAGATGAGGACGGCTGGCTGTCCTCCGGAAAGCTGGGAGATCAGCTGTCCAAACGGCTTCCGGATTTTGATGTCCGCAATTATGGATTTTCAAAGCTCACTCTGTTTATCAAATCTCTGGGAGATTACGAGGTGGAGAAAATTTCCACCGGCAACGGTCAGAAGCAGATCTATTTCAGGCAGAAGGTGAAAAAACAGAATCATTCCCAGTAAAAGGACAGCACATCAAGGAAAGGATGAATCATATGGAACGTCTTACGGTGCTCGGAACCGGAAACGCTATGGTAACGGAATATTATAATACCTGCTTTGCAGTGGATGACGGGGAAGAATATTTCCTCGTGGATGCAGGAGGGGGAAACGGGATTCTCAGGCAGATAAAGGCGGCCGGCATTCCCTTTGGCAGAGTGCATCATATGTTTGTGACGCATGGCCATACCGATCATATTCTCGGAACGATATGGGTGATCCGTAAAATATCCTCCATGATGAAAAGCCGGTCCTACGACGGGATATTTACCATATACTGTCAGGAATCTCTGGAGCCGGTGATTCGTTCCATCTGTCTTTCGACCTTACAGGAGAAGTTCACGGCTCTGTTTGATACAAGAATTTTATTTCATCCGATAAGAAACGGCCAGACAGAAGAAATTCTCGGAAGAAAGCTCACATTTTTTGATATTTACTCTACAAAAGCCGAGCAGCACGGCTTTCGGATGCAGCTGAAGAATCAGAAAATACTTGTATGCCTCGGGGATGAACCGTATAATCCCCGGTGTAAATCCTATGCAGAGGGAGCGGACTGGATGCTCTGTGAGGCATTCTGTCTGTATGAGGACAGAGACCTGTTTGAACCCTATAAGAAGCATCACAGCACGGTAAAGGAAGCCTGTGAGACTGCAGAGGAGCTGGGGGTTCAAAATCTTGTGCTCTGGCATACGGAGGATACCCATCCTCTCAATCGGAAAGCGCTGTACCTTTCTGAGGGAAAAAACTATTTTCACGGGAATCTGTATGTTCCGGAGGATCTGGAGGTGCTGGAATTATAATCAGGCCGCCTGCATATAGTTAATAGAAAGCAGGGCAGGGCGTGAATTTTATGAAGCACCGGCTTTCCGGGCAGCTTAAGCTGCCCTCCGATCTGACTAATGGGGATATTCTTATCAGTATGACCGGCGTTCATGAAAGTTTCATAGAAAATTACAGAGGCATTGTGGAATATACGGATACCTGTATTCTGCTGGCCGGCAGAAACGGCCAGGTGCAATTTTCCGGAAAGCAGCTGACGATTACCTATTATACCAATGACGAAATGAAGATCGAGGGCACGTTTGAGAGCATTAAATTTTTGAATTAGAGAGGTGCGGTAGGACTTGCTGATACATTTGATCCGATGTCTGAAGGGATATGTGGTGGTCCGGGTGTACGGCTATGCACCGGAGCGTTTTCTGAACCTGTGCAGCAATAACGGGATCCTCATCTGGGATATCAGAAACAGGGGAACCTGTTACGAAATGAAGATGAGCATCCGCGGATTCAGGAATATCCGTCCCTATGCGCGGAAGACAAAAACGAAGATCATGATCAGGGAGAAGCATGGTCTTCCTTTTTTTATCTTCCGGAACAGAAAGCGGAAGGCATTTTTTGCCGGTATGCTGCTGTGCATGGCTCTTTTGTATGTTATGTCCCTGTTTATCTGGGATATCCGGATCGAAGGCTGCAGTCAGTATACGCCGGAGCTTCTGACGGATTTTCTGGAGGATAACGGCGTGAGGCACGGAATGAAGAAAAAAGAGGTGAACGGAGAAAACATACAGTTTCTTCTCAGAAATCAGTATCCGGATATCACCTGGGCGTCTGTCAGCGTGGAAGGGACGAGACTTCTGGTTAAGATTCAGGAGGATACCGTTGCCGCAGAGGAGGAAAAAGAAGGCTTTGAAACTCCATGCGATCTTGTTTCGCCGGAGGATGGAGTCATTACCGAAATGATCGTGAGGCAGGGAACGCCTCAGTGCAGGATCGGGGATACGGTGCAGAAAGGGGATATTCTTGTCAGCGGCCGGCTGGAAATCCGAAATGACAGCAAGGAGGTTGTCCGGTATGAATATGTAAGGGCAGATGCGGATGTTTATATTGAGTATGAGGAAGCATATCATGTGGTCGTGGAACGAACCTTTGAGCGCAGAATTTATACGGGAGAAAAGAAAAAAGGAGTGTTTCTTAAGGTGCTGTCGAAAGAGCTGAAGCTTTCCCAAAGCCCCGAAGCCTTTCTGCTGTATGATACGGTTACCGTTCAGAATCAGCTGAAGCTTCTGGATAATTTTTATCTTCCGGTGTTCTGGGGAAGCATCTGTTTCCGGGAATATGAGCTTAAGGAGGATGTTTACAGCGAAGAGGAAACGGAAAAACTACTAAGGAAAAGAAAAGAGCAGGATTTTGGGGATTTAGAGAAAAAGGGGGTTCAAATTACAGAAAATAATGTTAAAATACAGATAGGCAAAAATCAGGGGACTCTGTCCGGCACCCTTCTGCTTCGGAAGAGGGCAGAGGACACGGCTTTGACAGAGCAGCCTGAGAATCCGGTATTGGAGGAGAACACGAAGCAGGATGGCTGACATGGGAATAACGGAAAGGAAGAAGACCGGTAAATGAGCATACAGGAGACGATCATCCGTATACCGGCGGATCATCAGAGAAACGTATTCGGACAGTTTGATTTATATATTAAGAAGATTGAGCGGGCATTGAATGTGACTGTGGTTGTCCGGGAGGATGCGGTGAAGATTCTCGGCACCGGTCCGGATACCGATAGGGCCAGACGAATTTTTGAGCAGCTTCTGGCTCTTTCTTTGCGCGGGAATGTGATTACAGAGCAGAATGTGGATTATACGATTTCTCTCGTATTTGAGGAAAAGGAGCAGGCAGTGGTGGAGATCGATCAGGACCTGATCTGTCATACCATCAACGGGAAGCCGATCAAGCCGAAGACACTGGGACAGAAAAAGTACGTGGATGAGATCCGCAATAAGATGATCGTATTCGGTATTGGTCCTGCAGGAACAGGAAAAACGTATCTTGCCATGGCCATGGGCATCACGGCTTTTAAAAATGATGAGGTGGGAAGGATCATTCTGACCCGTCCGGCCATTGAGGCGGGAGAGAAGCTTGGATTTCTTCCCGGTGACCTGCAGAGCAAGGTGGATCCGTATCTGCGGCCGCTCTATGATGCCCTGTATCAGATTATGGGGCCGGACAGCTTTATGAAAAATATGGAGAAGGGGCTGATTGAAGTGGCTCCTCTTGCCTATATGAGAGGCCGTACGCTGGATAATGCGTTTATTATCCTGGACGAGGCTCAGAATACCACGCCGGCTCAGATGAAAATGTTTCTTACCCGTATCGGGTTTGGTTCCAAGGTGATCATTACCGGGGATTCCACCCAGAAGGATCTTCCGGCGGGAACGGTTTCCGGTCTGGATGTGGCTGAAAAGGTGCTGAAGAAGATCGACGATGTGGGATTCTGCTATCTTACCAGCAAGGACGTGGTGCGTCATCCGCTGGTACAGAAGATTGTCAAGGCCTATGAGGATTATGAGAAGCTTAAGGCCCGGCAGGAGAGTCGCCGTCCAAGAAGATAGGAGGAATAGCGAAGTGACGATTTATCAGGAGGCGGACTGTTTCGTCCCGTTTGATTTTGATTATGAGGAAATTGCCCGGAAGGTGATCGGGGCGGCACTGGATCAAGAGCAGTGTCCCTATGAGGCAGAGGTCAGTCTGACGCTTACCGACGATGAGGAAATACATCGGGTAAATCAGGAATTCCGCGGCATAGACCGTCCAACGGATGTGCTTTCCTTTCCGATGGTGGAGTACCGTACTCCTGCAGATTTTTCGAATCTGGAGGAGGAGCAGGCGGACTGCTTCAACCCGGAGACCGGTGAGCTGATGCTTGGGGATATCATGATTTCGGTGGACCGGGTCCTTGAGCAGGCAAAGCAGTACGGACATTCCGTACTTCGGGAATATGCTTTCCTGATTGCCCACAGTATGCTGCACTTATTCGGATATGATCATGTGGACGACCAGGAAATGGCCCGGGAGATGGAAAGACGTCAGGAACAGATTCTGACCGGACTTAAGATAGGAAGATGAATTGAGGAACTTTGATGGCAAACAAGAAGAAAAATAGCTCGAATTATCTGAAACAGGGAAGCATCCTGGCGGTTGCTTCTATTTTAGTGCGTGTGATCGGCATGCTGTACCGCATACCGGTGACAAGAATTATCGGAAATGAGGGAAACAGCTACTATTCCAGCGCTTTTGATATTTATACGATCATGCTGCTTATTTCCTCCTACAGTATTCCATTGGCAGTGGCGAAGCAGGTATCTGCGCGGAATGCAAGAGGGGAATATCGGAATGCCTACCGGGTGTTTCAGGGGGCAATGGCCTTTGCACTGATCGCAGGCACGGTCACCTCCGTGATCACCTTCCTCGGGGCAGGTATTTTTACCGAAAAGCTTCTGAAAACACCGGAGAGTGCATTTGCACTTCGGATCCTGGCGCCCGCGCTGTTTATTCTGGCAATCATGGGAGTTTTTCGTGGTTTTTTCCAGGGGCAGAATACGATGATTCCCACAGCGGTAAGCCAGCTGGTGGAGCAGGTGATCAATGCGGCGGTCAGCATCGGAGCTGCACTGGTATTTGTGAAAATGGGCTCCAGGGTGGATGCCATTCTCGGAACCTCCACAGCCTCCGCATCCTACGGAGCGGGAGGAAGTACTTTGGGTACAACCATGGGCGCTCTGTCCGGTCTTTTGTTTCTGATATTCGTATTCCTTACCAGCAGGGGCAGGATCCTGGCACGTGTCCGAAAGGATCAGACCAGGCACAGGGAGAGCAGCCGGGCGATTATGAAGATCCTGATCCTTACGATCATTCCTGTGGTTATGAGTACGGCTATTTATAACATCAGCGGCGTGATCGATCAGGGCGTTTTCAAGTCCCTGAGCCGTGAGCTTGGAATGGAAAGCTCTGCCATCAATACGGCCTGGGGCATTTTTTCCGGGAAATTCAAGACACTGACCAATGTTCCCATTGCCATTGCCAATGCCCTTGTTTCATCCACCATTCCGGGACTTACCATGTGCATGGTGGAGAAAAGATACCGGGAAGCCCGCCATAAGATCCGGATGTCCACGCGCTTTACCATGGTTCTCACGATCCCGTGTGCGGTCGGACTCGGAGTTCTGGCAGAGCCGATCCTTCAGCTTCTGTACAATGATCCGGATCCGGATGCTGTGAAAATGGCAGTGAAAATGTTCCATGTGGGTGTCATCTCTGTTGTCCTTTATGCCCTTTCCACTCTTTCCAACGGTGTGCTTCAGGGAATCAATCAGATGCGCCTTCCTGTGATCCATTCGGCTGTGGCGCTGGTCATTCATCTGGCAGCTCTGTATGTGATGCTGACCAGATTCCAGATGGGTATCTACGGTGTGGTACAGGCCAATAATCTGTTTGCACTGCTGATGTGTATCATGAACGGCATTGCCATCCGAAGGGCGATCGGGTACCGGCAGGAGGTTGTAAAAACCTTTCTGATCCCCGGCATTTGCGCAGGTGTCATGGGAGTGGCTGTATACGGTATTTATTTTGTGCTGATGAAGCTTCTTGGCATCAACGCGATTGCAGCCCTGTTCTCCATCGGCTGCGGTGCGGTGATTTATGCGGTGCTTCTTCTGATGCTGAAAGGGATCAGCAAAAAGGAACTGCTGGAATTCCCCAAAGGGAAAATGCTTTACCGTATTGCGAGAAAGTGTCATCTGATGAGCTGAGCTCCTGTCAGGGGGATCTTTTGTATAAATCTGGAAAAAAGGCAGATACTATACGAAAAAAGGAGTGATTTCCGTGAAAAAGTATTGTATCGCCTTTTTGATTTATGCTGCAGTGCTCTGTATGGCATATTACGGGAGTTACCGGCTGTCCTACGGATATTACCGGGGACATCCTGACGCACAGGAGGAGACTTCGGATGCAGGGGAAACGGTCCGGACCGATGCGTCAAAGGCAGCCATTCTGCGTTCGGATACCGAATATATTACGGAGAATTATAACCGGAAGACGGGAGCAAAAGAGGAGGTAAAGTCCCAGATGCCGACGGCGCTTCTCGGAATGAACCGGGAGGAAGCTGCCTCCTATGCCGGAGAATATTCCCTGGATCCGGGAATCGAGGAGCTGGAGAAAGGCTTTGAGTATATGGAGCTGATATCCTTCTCCCCTGAACGGGTTGTGTTTCGGAAAACCTATATGCCGTGGGACAGGGATTATAAATATATGCTCTGTGAAACCGATGGCTGTGTGACCGTCTGCTATCTGGACGGAAAGACCGTTTATGAGTACACCGATATTTTATGCAGAGACCTTCCGGCAGATTTAAGGAGCCGCATTGTAAACGGGACATGCAGAATGGATGTTCATGAGCTGTATGATTTTCTGGAAAACTATTCCAGCTGAGGAAGAAAAACATGCTTTTTTCTGAAAGAAAAACAGGTAGACGGGCGAAAAAAAATGTTGTAATATAGGTAAGGCAGGTTCAAAAGACAGGGGGGAGCAACCATTGGATCAGCAGAAAATTGACCGTATCAATGAACTGTACCGCAAATCAAAGGCAGAGGGACTGTCCCCGGAGGAGAAGAAGGAGCAGGCGGTTCTGCGCAGAGAATATATTGATGCTTTCCGTCAGAATGTACGTGCACAGCTGAACAACATAGATATTGTGGAGAAGGACGGAAGTATTACCAATCTGGGTGAAAAATATGGAAACCAAAAAGGAAATTAGAACCAGGCTGCTGAAGCTGCGGATGGAATTTCCGGATGAGGTATGCGCCGAACAGGCGAAAAAAGTAGCAGAGAAGCTCTTTTTGCATCCATGGTATCAGGGATGCGGAAGGCTTTTTTGTTATGTGTCTTTTCGAAAGGAAGTGGATACCTTTGCCATTATGAAAAGGGCGCTTCAGGACGGAAAAGCACTGGCTGTTCCGAAAGTGCGGGACACAAATATGGACTTTTATGAGATCCGGGATTTTTCAGAGCTCCAAAAAGGGGCCTACGGGATTCTGGAGCCCACAGGGGAGCAGCTGCTTTTTCCCCAAAAGGATGACCTGATGCTTGTTCCCGGAGCAGCCTTTGATCGGAACGGATACCGGATCGGTTACGGAGGCGGTTATTATGACCGCTATCTGAGGAGGCATCCGGATATGAAGACCATTGCCCTTGCCTATGATTTTCAGATCATTTCCAGGGTACCGGCAGAGGAATTTGATGTTCCGGCAGGAGAGGTGCTTTTTCCTCAGAAACAGAACAAACAGACCTTTACATAGATAGACATACAAGGAGGAATTCGTATGAACCAACAGTTAGAGCTGATCGGACAGCAGGCAAAAGCGGCAGAAGCATTTATGCGCAGCCTTAAAACTCAGAAAAAAAACGATGTGCTGCTTTTTGCAGCGGATGGTCTCGTAAAAAGCACCCGAATGATCATTGAGGAAAATCAGCTGGATGTGGAGGCAGGAAGAAAAAAGGGCATGCATGAAGGGCTGATCGATCGTCTGATGCTGACGCCGGAGCGCATTGAGGCTATGGCGGACGGGCTTCGTTCGGTCGCAGCCCTGGAGGATCCCATCGGTGAGGTGACCGGCATGAAGCAGCGGCCCAACGGACTTCTGATCGGACAGAAGCGGGTGCCTCTGGGTGTTATCGGCATGATCTATGAGGCCCGGCCCAATGTGACGGCAGATGCCTTCGGGCTTTGCTTCAAAACAGGTAATGTGGTGATCCTGAAGGGCGGAAGTGATGCGGTTCATTCCAATAAAGCCATAGTAACCTGTCTTCAGATGGCACTGGAGCATTTCGGAATTCCTCCCTTTGCCATTCAGCTGATCGAGGATACCAGCAGAGAGGTGACCCAGGAATTCATGCGGATGAACCGGTATGTGGATGTCCTGATCCCAAGGGGCGGCGCAGGGCTGATTCGCACGGTGGTAAATAACAGTACGATCCCGGTCATTGAAACAGGAACCGGAAACTGTCACATTTATGTGGATGAGAGTGCGGATTTTGAGATGGCAGCGAACATCATTTTTAACGCCAAGACGCAGAGGATCGGAGTCTGTAATGCCTGTGAATCCCTTGTAGTCCATGAGAATATCATCGGAGATTTCCTGCCGTATCTGAAGTTTCGGCTGGATCCGAAAAATGTGGAGCTCCGGGGGGACGATATGGCACGTCAGGTACTGCCGATGATCACACCGGCATCCGAGGAAGACTGGGGCTGTGAATACCTGGATTATATTCTCTCCGTTAAAACCGTTTCCTCTCTGGAGGAGGCCATTGATCATATCAACCGTTACCATACGGGCCATTCCGACGCGATTATTACAAGAGATTATGAGCATGCCCAGAGATTTCTGGATGAGGTGGATGCGGCGGCGGTTTATGTGAACGCCTCCACCCGTTTTACCGACGGATATGAATTCGGCTTTGGCGCGGAGATCGGAATCAGTACCCAGAAGCTGCATGCGCGGGGCCCCATGGGACTTCAGGCATTGACTTCAACAAAATATATTATTTACGGAAACGGGCAGATCCGTAAATAAGCAGAAAGGTTTACATATATGGATGAAACAGAACGCCAGTATTATTTCATAGATGCAGTGAGAGAACAGGTACATGCCTTGGAGCAGTCGCTCGGAAGGCCGCTGACCTATCATGTGACGACCTTCGGATGTCAGATGAATGCCAGGGATTCCGAAAAGCTGGCCGGAATTCTGGAGCAGGCGGGATATCTTCCTTCAGAAACGGAGGATGCGGATTTCGTGCTTTTCAATACCTGTACTGTACGGGAAAATGCAAATCAGCGGATGTACGGCAGACTCGGAGCAGTACACAGCCGGAAGAAAAAGCATCCGCAGATGCTTGTGGCCGTGTGCGGC
The DNA here is from genome assembly GCA_022763925.1 of Lachnospiraceae bacterium. Lineage (GTDB taxonomy): Bacteria > Bacillota > Clostridia > Lachnospirales > Lachnospiraceae > JAGTTR01. The sequence goes on along the minus strand of JALERW010000017.1, from coordinate 4,839 downwards.
TGTATGATGCAGGAGCCGGACGAGGTGGAAACGATCCGAAAGAAATACCGGTTCGTGGATATTGTATTCGGAACACATAATATATACCGCCTGGCGGAGCTCTTATATAAGCGGCTTTGCACAGGGGAGATGGTCGTGGATGTCTGGGAGGATACGGACAGGATCGTGGAGGATCTTCCCAATGCCCGGAAATACAGCTTCAAGTCCGGCGTTAACATCATGTTCGGCTGCAATAATTTCTGCAGCTACTGCATCGTCCCTTACGTCCGGGGAAGGGAACGCAGCAGAGATCCGAAGGACATCCTTCGGGAAATCGAACGGCTTTCCCAAGATGGTGTCCGGGAGATTATGCTTCTGGGGCAGAATGTGAATTCCTACGGAAAAACATTAAAGGAGCCCATGACCTTTGCCGGTCTTTTGCGGGAAATAGAAGCGATAGACAATATATCCAGAATCCGCTTTATGACGTCTCATCCGAAGGATCTGTCTGAGGAGCTGATCGAAGTGATGAGGGATTCAAAAAAAATCTGCCGGCATCTGCATCTTCCGCTTCAGTCCGGGAGCAGCCGGATTTTAAAGGAGATGAACCGCAGGTATACAAAGGAAGGGTATCTTGCGCTGGCAGAACGGATCAAAAAGGAAATTCCCGATATTTCTCTTACCACGGATATCATCGTCGGATATCCGGGAGAGACCGAAGAGGATTTTCAGGAAACGCTGGATGTGGTGAGGCGTGTGCGTTATGACAGTGCCTTCACCTTCCTCTATTCCAGGAGGAGCGGAACACCTGCGGCCCGGATGAAGGATCAGGTGCCGGAGGAAGTGGCTCATGAACGCTTTGACCGACTTCTGAAAGAAGTGCAGGATATTTCAAAGGAGGTCTGTGCCCGTTTTGAGGGACAGACCATGGATGTCCTTGTGGAGGAGGTCAATCCGCAGAATCCGGATCTTGTGAGCGGAAAGCTTTCCAACAATCTGACGGTTCATTTTCCGGGAGACGCCTCCCTGATTGGAAGGATTCTGCCGGTTTATCTGAAGGAATGCCATGGTTTCTACTATATTGGCGAATTACAATAGCACTGGATAATTTCTGTGAGGGGGAACGATATGTATGGGCGATTTTCAGCCTAAAATTTTGGAATGTATGAAGGGTTACTCCACCAGACAGCTGGTGAAGGATATTTTTGCGGGAATGCTTGTGGCGGTAATCGCATTTCCGCTGTCGGTTGCGCTGGCAATCTCTTCGGGCTTAAGTCCGGAACGGGGCTTATATGCTGCGATCATCGGTGGTTTTTTTGTATCGCTGTTCGGCGGGAGCAAGGTGAATATCGGAGGAATTACGGCGGCCACTGTCATGACGGTATTCACGATCGTGGATTCCTACGGTCTTTCCGGCCTTGCTGTTGCATCTGTAATGGCAGGCCTGATGCTGATCCTGATGGGGATTTTTCGCCTGGGTGCACTGCTGAAATATATACCGAGAACCATTACCCTCGGATTCACGGCAGCCATCGGCGTTGGTATTCTTTCCAACCAGATCAAGGGCTTTTTCGGACTTTCCCTGGAAAGTGTACCGGTAAAGATGACGGAAAAAATACCGGCTCTGATTCTTGCCGCTCCAACAGCGGATCTTTATGCGACGCTGGTTGGTCTTGCATCCATCGCAATTCTTGTAATCCTCCCGAAAATCAATGACAGGATCCCCAATTCTCTGGCGGCGATTCTGATCATGACTCCGCTGGTAAAGCTGCTTGACCTTCCGGTATCCACGATCCGTTCCGTATACGGTGAGCTGCCGTCTCATTTTCCGAAGCCTGAGCTTCCTGCGGTTTCTGTGGATCTGATCGTGGATCTGCTTCCAAGCGCCGTAACACTTGCAATTCTGATTGCGATCGTATCGCTTCTTGCCTGTGCGGTAACGGATGGTCTGATGGGAGAAAAACATAATTCCAATCAGGAGCTGATTGCGGAGGGAATCGCAAACATTTTCTGCGGCTTCTTCGGAGCAGCTCCGGTGGCCGGAGCCGTGGCCCGTGCTTCCAACAATGTGAAGAACGGAGGCAGAACCCCCATTGCCGGTATCGTACACAGTATTACGGTGACACTGATTCTGCTGTTCCTGATGCCCCTGGCCGGATACATTCCCATGCCGGTGCTTTCAGCGGTGCTGATCGTGGTCGCTGTGAATATGCTGAATATTAAGGAATTCATTCATATCGGAAAGCATGCGCCCAAATCGGATTTCCTGGTGCTTATGCTGACCCTGATTTCCGGTATTCTGGTGGATCTGCTGTTTGCCGTAGAGGTGGGCATCGTCGCAGCGGCAATTCTGTTCATGAAACGGATGTCGGATGTGGCAACCATTCAGAACTACATCGGAGAATCCGAGGAGACGGCAAATGAACTGGAGCCTCTGGATCCGGAGTACAGCATTATCAAAAATCTTCCGGAGCATACGATGGTGTACAGGCTGGTGGGACCGATGTTCTTCGCGGCCACGGAGAATTTTGAGATGATCGTGACACCGGAAACGCTCAGATGCCTGATCCTGCAGATGCGCAGTGTGCCGGCCCTGGACGGAGCTGCTGTTTCCCACCTGGATCACCTGTATGAGAAATGCAGGGCCCAGGGAATTGAACTGATTCTGTGCGGAATCCATCCGCAGCCGCTTCAGGTGATGAAGAAGTATGGGCTGACGGATAAGCTGGGAGAGGATCATTTGTGTAAGAATGTGATCGCTGCCATTGACCGGGCAAAGGTGCTGACCGGGGAAGACCGGTGACAGGCTTTGCATGCTGCGGAAACGTATGAAAAATAAGACATGGAAAACGTAAGGGGACGGTCCGGGAGGAAAGTCCCTTTTCCGACAGAAAGAAGTGTGTGTACAAATGAAAAAACTGGTAACCATCCGTATGGCCGAGCCGTCGGATGCAGAACAAATTCTCAATATTTATGCTCCTTATGTACAACAGTCGTCTGCGACCTTTGAATATACGGTTCCTTCTGTGGGGGAATTTGAACAGAGGATACGAAATACCCTGACGGACCTGCCGTATATTCTCTGTGAGATCGACGGGGAGCTCCAGGGCTATGCCTATGCGTCCCATTACCGGAGCCGTGCGGCTTATCAGTGGGACTGCGAGCTTTCCATTTATATACGGGAAGATTCTTTGCGGGCAGGCATCGGAAAATTACTGTATGAGATTCTGCTGAAGCTGCTGGCAGAAATGAATTATGTCCATGCCTATGCGTGTATTACCACTCCCAATGATGCCAGTATCGCCTTTCATAAGGCGATGGGCTTCGTCCAGAATGCCTATTTCGAACAGTGCGGTTTTAAAAACGGACGCTGGTATGATATCACCTGGATGGATTACCGGCTGAACGACGAGGTGGCGCCCTGTTCCTCTGGAGCACCGCCGAAGCCGGTAAAAAGCATCCGGGAGCTTTCGGAACAATGGATCCTGGAGCTTTTTTCGGATTATGAAAACCGGTTGGAAACCTCCCTTCAAAATGATATAATGATATTTAAGAGTTTTCTGGGCATTTAGGACCAGAAGAAAAGAATCTGACGAAAGAGGATAAAACATTGGCTGAATTTACACCTATGATGCGTCATTACTTGGATACCAAGGAGCAGTATAAGGACTGCATCCTTTTTTACCGGCTGGGGGATTTTTATGAGATGTTCTTTGAGGATGCCATCACCGTGTCCCGGGAACTGGAAATCACACTCACCGGCAAGGACTGTGGACAGGAGGAGCGCGCTCCCATGTGCGGTGTTCCCTATCATGCGGTGGAGGGCTATCTGAACCGTCTGGTTTCCAGGGGCTACAAGGTGGCAATCTGCGAGCAGGTGGAGGATCCGAAGCTGGCCAAGGGGATGGTGAAGCGTGAGGTTGTCCGCATTGTGACGCCGGGAACCAATCTGAATACCCAGGCGTTGGATGAGACGAAGAACAACTACATCATGTGTATTGTATATTTGTCCGACCGTTTCGGCATTTCCCTGGCAGATGTCAGCACCGGGGATTATTTCCTTACCGAGGTTGCAAATGCCCGGAAGCTGGAGGATGAGATCAACAAGTTTTCTCCCTCCGAGGTCATCTGCAATGAAGCACTGCACATGAGCGGTGTGAATATGGAGGAGCTGAAGAACCGGCTGAATTTTCCGGTATTTTCCCTGGATGCCCACTATTTTGACGATGAAATGTGCCGCCGTGCTCTGATGGAGCATTTCCGGGTTGCCACCATGGATGCCCTTGGAGTGGGAGACTATCATCTGGGGATCATTGCTGCGGGCGCGCTGATGCAGTACCTGGTAGAGACCCAGAAGAATGCCCTGTCCCAGATGACGCGCCTGGTTCCTTATTCTACGGGGAAATATATGGTTCTGGACAGTTCTACCCGAAGGAACCTGGAGCTTGTGGAGACACTGAGGGAGAAGCAGAAGAGGGGATCTCTTCTGTGGGTACTGGATAAGACAAAGACCGCAATGGGAGCCCGGATGCTGAGGAGCTTTATTGAACAGCCGCTGATCGACCGGGACGCCATAGAGGAGCGTTTAAATGCCATCGGGGAGCTGAATGAGAATGCCATCATGCGGGAGGAAATCCGGGAATATTTAAATCCGGTGTATGATCTGGAGCGTCTGATCAGCCGGATCACCTATCAGTCCGCAAATCCCAGGGATCTGATTGCCTTCAAAGGTTCTCTTTCCATGCTTCCTGCAATCAAATATCTTCTGAAAAGCTGTCAGAGCAGTGAGCTGAAGTCGATTGAAGAACAGCTGGACGGTCTGGAGGATATCCATGAGCTGATCGAGCGTTCCATTACGGA
>JALERW010000190.1 GCA_022763925.1 Lachnospiraceae bacterium | reverse complement strand
CAAAAACGATGACTATGGTGCTCATCCATGACATTATTGAAATAGATGCCGGAGATACATATGCCTATGATGAAGCGGGCAATGCAACAAAAAGGGAGCGGGAATTAAAGGCTGCTGACAGGATTTTCGGTCTTCTGCCGGAAGATCAGGAAAGGTGGCTCCGGGGACTTTGGGAAGAATTTGAAGCAGCAGAAACACCAGAAGCCAGATTTGCCCTTGCATTAGATAAGGTGCAGCCGGTACTGCTGAATGATGCGACCGGTGGACGGGCCTGGGAAGAGCATGGGGTCAGAAGATCCCAGATTCTTAACAGGAATAAAAAAACACCGGAGGGTTCGGAGGCTCTTTGGAATTATGCCAGAAGCCTGATTGAAAAGAACACTGAAGCTGGAAAAATCCAGGATAACAGAGAAAAGGAGAGAGAATAATGTCATTTACGTTTGTAAATATTATACTTATTGTGGTATTTCTGTTCATGGGAGTACAGGTCAGGGGAGGAAATACGGATGTGCTCGGAAAGAATATTATGGAGCAGATAAAACCTGAGTGTAAGATGGATTACTGCAGGGAGATCAGCATACCGATATTTATGTTTGCGGTCATTGAAGTGATCGATCTTATCATGCAGACAACACTGAAGCTTGAAAATTGGTCTTTGATCATACTTGGAGCAGGAATGCTCTTATGCCTGGGATGGTTTTATTTGATTCATTCAAAATATAGAAGATAGGATGAGAATATGGAGCAGGAAAATCAGATTTTGAAAGAGCGTTTTCAGCTTTCCATGGAACGGATACATGGAATTCATATGGAGTGCGGAGGAAAATCCTGCTCTCAGTCCGCGGAAAATAGAGAGACCGGAAAGACTCCGCCCTGCGGAACCAGAGCAGCTGAATATTTCAGAAATCAGGCAGAATTTCTTATTTATCTGGAAGAAATCAGGGAAGCCCTCCGAAAGGAAAAGGTCGAGGAGCCTTCTTTGGAAATACTTAAGAACAGAAATGAACGTCTTTATAAGGATATTCTTGGAGCAGCTTATGAAAAAAGCTATGCGAATCCTGCATATGCAGCTGAAGCTTTTGGTGTCGAGACAGGGCGTTTGATGGCATTTCTGGTGTCAGAGCTTCGTGGAGGAATCACATATATTTATGAAGATCGGATGGAAGAATGGGTCCCCTGCCTTGAACTGTTTATAGAGATTTACAACTTATTTGAAACTTTAGAAACAAAAGAGCTTACAGAAGAAACTTTTTTGTGTGAACTGAAAGAGGCTGTATATTACTATGTCAGTGATTATTGTGATGTAACTGTGGCAAGAAGGGTGCGGGAACAGCTTGACCCGTCTCTTGATTTTGCTTTACAAATCATTATGGACAGTGATTTATCAGACCTTCGTTATCTCTATAAATTCGGCGAGTATATATCAGAGAATGAGCTGGAAACTGCAGGATATTTAAACAGCCTTTCAGAAGAGACCATCAGGAAAATGGCTTTTGCCTTTACGGATGGATATCGTCGTGGATTTGAACTTGCCGGTATTGATCTTTCCGGGAAAAAGATTGTGGAGATTCGTTATTGACTTGGGTTTGAACGTGTTGTCCGTCAGGCGGTCAGACAATTTGCGGCCATGGGACTTAAGCCTGTTATTTTCAGGGCAGCAGTCGGCGCGGCAAATAAGCGGCAGCATTTGAAGATCGGTTTTTGCGGCGCTTATGCGAACAGGCAGTATGAATATGATCACCGGTTCGATAATGCTCTGTTTCTTGATAAGGCTTTCAAGGAACGGAAACTGTCTGTCATGCGTGTGGCCTATGAAGAATATAAGGAGCTGGCTTCGGTTTATGCCGGGCCGGCTGTAATGGAGACTTTCGGTGAAAGTCCCTTTCCTTATATTAATAAACCGGAGACATGTGTCCTCAGTGAAAAGCAGAAGCGGCTTTCTGTAGAACTGTCTGCCCAGTCGGGAGAGATCGTGAACCAGTATATCAGGGGGGATGAAAGGAGCTTTACTATTATTTCCTGGCCTATTCCTGAAATTGGAAAAGATTTCAAAGAAATCTTCCGTGAGACGATCCGGATCAATACGCTGGATTATGAACAGTATAAGCAGATCCAGGAGATCCTTATCGATGCTTTGGATCAGGGAAGATTTGTACAGATAACGGGGAGAAATGGAAATAAAACTTCTCTCCTTGTGGAGCTCCATCAGCTTTCGGACAGGGAAAGAGAGACAAATTTTGAAAACTGTCTTGCGGATGTGAATATTCCCCTTGGTGAAGTGTTTACATCTCCGAAGCTTGCCGGAACGGAAGGAATTCTTCATGTGTCCCGGATCTATATTAATGATGTGGAATATAAAGATCTGGAAATCCATTTTAAGAATGGAATGACGGCAGGATATACCTGCAGAAATTATGAATCAGAGGAAGAAAATCAGAAATTGATCGCTGAGAATCTTCTATATCATCATCCTTCTCTTCCCATGGGAGAATTCGCCATTGGAACCAACACAACAGCCTATGCCATGGCAGAAAAATATGGAATTCTTGACAGGCTTAAGATCCTGATCATTGAGAAGATGGGACCGCATTTTGCCATTGGCGATACCTGCTACAGTCATTCGGAGGAACTCCGTGTGTATAATCCCGATGGAAAAGAAATCATTGCGAAGGACAATGAATGTTCTGTAAAAAGGAAGGAAAATCTCAGGGAGGCATATTTTAACTGCCATACAGATATCACGATCCCCTATGATGAATTGGATGAAGTTACTGTTATAAAAGAGGACGGAAGCCGTATCTGTCTTCTTTCAGGAGGCCGATTTGTCTTAAACGGTACGGAAATCCTCAATGAACCCTTCGAAAAATGAGATTGTGGTCTTGTATATTACGGTCGGTTTGTGTTAGAATAAGTAAGTTAAAAATTATGTAAATATTATTACAATAGATCAAGCTGGAAAAAGAGGAGAAAAAATATGGCAAAAGTAGGAATTATCATGGGAAGTGATTCCGATCTGGCTGTCATGAGCAAGGCAGCTGAT
>JALERW010000176.1 GCA_022763925.1 Lachnospiraceae bacterium | reverse complement strand
AAGAGATTGTATAAATCCAATGAAAACAAGATGTTAGACGGCGTCTGCGGCGGTATCGCCGAGTACTTCGACATCGATCCTACACTGGTACGGCTTGGCTTGATACTGTTCTGTGCTTTGGGCGGCAGCGGTATTCTGGCTTACATCATAGCTGCCATTGTCATTCCCCGCAAGCCGGAATACTGATATCTTTCCGCTGATTGCATACAGCATAAACGATCTATTTCCCGACAGCTCCTTCCTGTGAGGGTGAATGATCCTTTATATATTTTTTCATTGCCTGAAAACTTTCATCGCTGATCTGATGCTCCATTTCACAGGCGTCTTCCGCGGCTATTGTGGGATCTACGCCAAGGGAAACCAGCCAGTCAGACAGTACCTGATGTTTCTCATAAACACTGGAGGCAATCTGCATTCCTTTCCCGGTCAGAGTGATGAAACCAGACGGACTTACTTCAATACATTCCTTCTCCCGCAGATGTTTCATTGCAACACTGACGCTTGGCTTTGAGAAGTTCAGTTCGGCTGCAATATCCACAGAGCGTACCACAGGGAGCTTTTGGCTCAAAAGCAGTATTGTTTCCAAATAGTCTTCTGAAGATCGGTTATGGCGCATAATAGTCTCCTTTCCATAGAAGCTCATGTGCTTGCTATGTGAAGTTGATTTTATTGTACCAGCACAAGCCTGAAATTTCAAGTTTGTTTCTGGGTCAATGCGTTAGAAGCTTCAGCCATTCGATCGGATTACGGGATGACTATTTGAGAAAAATTATCACTTGTAGTTATTGACATATAATTTAAGTAAGCATATACTAACCAATGAAAGAGAAGAAACTTTATTTACAATTCGAGAAGAAAGCAGGTGGGTTATGATGCCTTTAACGATGGCAGAGGCTGGTCGGGAGATCCGGATCAGAAAAATCGGAGGAAAGGATGAGACCAGAAGGTTTCTGGAAAGTCTGGGATTTGTCATTGGTGGATTTATTACGGTTGTATCGGAAATCAACGGAAATCTGATTGTAAAGGTGAAGGATTCCCGCGTAGCGATCAGTAAGGAAATGGCAAATAGAATTTTTATATGAGGAGGAACTATGGAATGGCTACTTTAAGAGATGCAAAATGCGGTCAGACGGTCAGAGTTGTAAAAATTCATGGCGAAGGAGCGGTGAAACGCAGAATTATGGATATGGGTATAACAAAGAATACGGAGATTTTTATCCGTAAGGTTGCTCCGCTTGGTGATCCGGTAGAGGTGATGGTCAGAGGATATGAGCTGTCCCTGAGAAAAGCGGATGCGGAAATGGTGGAAGTACAGTAAAATATATTTTTTTGAATATAAGTTAGTTATAACTAAAACATGTTTGAGACATATAATTCAGAAAGTGAGGACGCACATGAAAGTTAAAATTGCACTTGCAGGAAATCCGAACAGCGGAAAGACAACACTGTTTAATGCGCTGACCGGTTCCAATCAGTTTGTTGGAAACTGGCCGGGAGTAACGGTGGAAAAGAAGGAAGGAAAGATCAAGGGATATACCGCCAGGGGGGAAGAAGCGGTTCTGGTAGATCTTCCGGGAATTTATTCGCTTTCGCCTTATACATTGGAGGAAGTGGTATCCAGAAATTTCCTGATCGGTGAAAAGCCGGATGCAATCATTAATATTATAGATGGTACCAATCTGGAAAGAAATCTCTATCTGACGACGCAGCTTACCGAGCTTGGAATACCGGTCATTATCGCGGTCAATATGATGGATCTGGTAAGAAAGAACGGTGAAGAGCTGAATGTGGAACGCCTTGGAAAGGACACCGGCTGTAAGGTGGTAGAGATCTCCGCTTTAAAGGGAGAAGGAATTGATCAGCTCGCGCAGCGTGCGGTTGCGATTGCAAAAAGCGGAAAATGCAGCCAGCCGGCACACAGCTTTGACGGCTGTGTGGAGCATGCCCTTGCACATATCGAGGAAGCAATCACAGGTCTTGTGGATGCCAGCATGGAGCGCTGGTATGCGGTAAAGCTTTTTGAACGTGATGAAAAAGTTCAGGAGAGCCTGAACCTGGAGCCTTCGCTTCTGGAACACATTGAGGCGGATATTGCAAGCTGTGAAAAAGAAATGGATGATGACGCTGAAAGTATTATTACCGGTGAGCGTTATAACTACATAGGAACTATTATTGAAGACTGCTACACAAAGCGGGTGAAAAAGCAGATGTCCGTTTCGGACAAAATTGACCGTGTTGTCACAAACCGTTTTCTCGCACTTCCGATTTTTGCAGTGGTAATGTTTCTTGTATATTATGTCTCTGTTACAACCGTTGGAAGTATTCTGACAGACTGGACAAATGATACGCTGTTTGGGGAGTGGATTATTCCGGGCGCTCAGAGCGTACTGGAATCCATCGGATGCGCTCCGTGGCTGACCGGGCTTCTGGTTGACGGTATTATCAGCGGTGTCGGAGCTGTGCTTGGCTTTGTACCTCAGATGCTGGTATTATTCCTTTTCCTTGCATTTCTGGAGGGCTGTGGTTACATGGCACGTATCGCATTTATTATGGACCGTATCTTCCGAAAATTCGGCCTTTCCGGGAAATCCTTCATTCCGATGCTGATCGGAACCGGCTGTGGTGTTCCGGGGGTTATGGCATCCAGAACCATTGAAAATGACAGAGACCGGAAGATGACGATCATGACCACCACCTTTATCCCGTGCGGAGCAAAGCTTCCGATCATCGCACTGATTGCAGGCGCTTTATTCGGCGGCGCTCCGTGGGTGGCGCCCAGTGCATATTTTGTCGGTATTGCCGCAATTATCTGTTCCGGTATTATTTTAAAGAAGACAAAGATGTTTGCGGGAGATCCGGCTTCGTTCGTTATGGAGCTTCCGGCCTATCATATGCCGACGGTGGGGAATGTGCTCAGAAGCACGTGGGAACGCGGCTGGTCCTTTATTAAGAAGGCCGGTACGATCATACTTCTTTCTACTATTTTTGTATGGTTTGCTCAGGGCTTTGGATTCGAGGGCGGACAATTTGGTATGGTAGAGGATATGGAAAACAGTATCCTGGCAGCCATCGGTTCCGCAATTGCATGGATCTTTACTCCGCTTGGATGGGGAGACTGGAAAGCGGCCGTGGCGGCAATTACCGGACTGGTAGCCAAGGAAAATGTAGTAGGAACCTTTGGTATTCTGTATGGCTTCGGCGAGGTGGCGGAAGACGGCGTCGAGATCTGGGGATCCCTTGCCGGATCCATGACACAGGTGGCAGCCTATTCCTTCCTGGTGTTTAATCTGTTGTGTGCACCATGCTTTGCTGCAATGGGAGCTATCAAACGGGAAATGAATAATGCAAAATGGTTCTGGTTTGCAATCGGATATCAGACAGGCCTGGCCTATATCGTTTCTCTGTGTGTATATCAGATCGGTACGCTTGTAACGGCAGGAACCTTTGGACTCGGAACGATCGCGGCATTTCTTCTGGTAATCGGCTTTCTGTATCTGTTATTCAGGCCTTACAGAGAGAGCCAGAGACTTACCGTGCCGGGGAGAGCTGCAGGAAAAATAAAGGCATAATGAATGAACGAAACAGGAAATTTCAGAACTTGGAGGTGCAGAATTTATGGGAACAGCAGTTGTACTTCTTCTGCTGGCAGGAATGATCGGTCTTGCCATAAAAAGCATGGTAAAAGATAAAAAAGCCGGAAAATCCCTGCAGTGCGGACAGGACTGCAGCCATTGCGGTGGACATTGTCATGGTCATTGAAGCGAAAGAGCATCTGCAGAAGAAAGAAATCATGGAGCAGCTCAGAAATCAGGGCTTTCGGATTACCAGACAGAGAAAACTGCTGATAGATATTATTCTGGGTGAAACCTGCAGCTGCTGTAAGGAGGTTTATGTTCTTGCGTCGAAAAGGGATCCGGGTATAGGGATGGCAACGGTATACCGCACGGTAGATGCCCTGGAACGGGTCGGAGCGCTGAAGCAGAGACCCTCATATCAGCTCTGCAGTCAGAAGAATACAAGGATTGAGGGCTGTCTGGTGGAACTGGAAGATCACTCTACGGTAAATCTTGAGTATCTGTCCATGATAAAGCTTCTTGAACAGGGAATGCGAAATTGCGGCCTTTCCGGAGGAAAGAAAATAGAAAGCATTACACTGATTCAGGCAGATGAAAACAGGTTGACTTGACACGTAAAAAGCGGTCGTTTACTATAAAATGTAGTAAACGGCCGTTTATGCTGTCGCGACGATGCTCTTATCTGTAAGCATCGAAGGGAGGGATTGGGATGGGTGATACAAAAGAAAGAATTTTAACCGCAGCGCTTCATTTGTTTGCACGGGATGGATATGAAGCGGTTTCTGTGAGCCAGATCGCCGGGGCGCTGGGCATAACAAAGGGAGCACTGTACAGGCACTATCAGAATAAGCGCGATATTTTTGATCATATTGTTGCAAGAATGGAAGACAGGGACAAAGAACAGGCAGAAAGGTTTGATCTCCCGGAAGGGCCTCTGGCGCAGATGGAAGCGAAATACAGGAATGCTTCTCTGGACCGGTTCGCAGATTACTGTGAAGCACAGTTTGCGTATTGGACAGAGGATGATTTTGCGTCTTCTTTTCGCAAAATGCTGACGGTGGAACAGTTTAGAAATGAAGAGATGCAGAAGCTGTATCAGCAGTATCTGGCCCTGGGACCGGCCGGATATGTTGCAGATTTATTTGACAGTCTGGGAATTTCCAATCCCCGGGAACAGGCGCTTCACCTTTACGCATTGATGTTTTTGTTTTACAGCATATACGACGGGGCAAAGGAGAAA
>JALERW010000174.1 GCA_022763925.1 Lachnospiraceae bacterium | reverse complement strand
GATGACGAAGATAAAGAATGCAGGAGCCATCTTTATCGGTGAGCACAGCTGCGAGCCACTGGGCGATTATTTTGCAGGGCCCAATCATGTGCTTCCCACCAACGGCACCGCCAAGTTTTTTTCGCCGCTGGGTGTGGATGATTTTATCAAGAAATCCAGTATTGTTTCTTATTCGAGGGAGGCTTTGGAGCCTGTCCATGAGGATATTATGCGGTTTGCAGCTCAGGAAGGGCTCACCGCCCACAGAAATTCCATAAAAGTACGGTTTGAGTAAAGCGGAGGACAGTATGGGACGGACAGCAACAGTAGAACGGAAAACAAAGGAAACAGAAATCAGGATCACCATCGATCTGGACGGTACCGGTGAAAGCAATATTGATACAGGAATCGGTTTCCTGGATCATATGCTGATTCTTTTTGCAAAGCATGGTTTATTTGATCTTGAGGTGAAAATCAAGGGAGATCTGGAGGTGGACACCCACCACTCCATCGAGGATGCCGGTATTGTGCTGGGACAAGCTATTTTGCAGGCGGTGGGAGACAAAAAGGGAATCCGGCGCTACGGATCCTGTATTTTACCCATGGACGAGGTGCTCATGCTGGCAGCGCTTGATCTGTCCGGCCGTCCGTATCTTGTTTACGATGCGGAACTTAAGGCAGAGCGGGTCGGAGCGCTGGAAACGGAAATGATCAAAGAATTTTTCTATGCCGTTTCCTATTCGGCAGCTATGAATCTGCACATCAAGGAGATTCACGGGGAGAATACCCATCATGTCATTGAGGGCATGTTCAAGGCTTTTGCAAAGGCACTCGATATGGCTGTGACTGTGGATGAGAGGATTCCGGGACTCCTTTCCACGAAGGGTTCCCTGTAAGGTGTGAGGTACAAGAATGGTGAAAGAAAAAAAGCTCGGCGCGTTGGTGACCCTGACGGAGAGCGCTGTGGATCTTTGCCGCAGACTGGATGACGGCGGCGCAGATGAACTGATGCTGGTGGATGTATCTTCGGACGATGCAGGACACGACAAAAGCATCGGGATGATGAAGAAAATCATTCGCAATGCAGATGCTCAGGTCATTGCCGGAGGCCGTGTTAAACGGGTGGAGGATGTAAAAAAATATCTGTATGCCGGAGCAAGGATGGTCTTTTTGCAGGCTTCGGAAGCAGGCAATATTGATATGCTCAAGGAGGTTTCCGATCGGTTCGGAAAGGAAAAAATTGCTGTGTATCTGGATGACGGAAATCTTTCCCGGATGGAGGAGTATGCCTCTCTGGGTGCAGGAAGTTTTATTCTGGATGCCGGGAACTGCCCGACGGAGGGCTGCGGATTTCCGGTTATCCTTCTTACGGAGAAGCAGAATACAGAAAATCTCCAAACGCTCCTTTCCATACCCGGTGTGACGGGTGTCATGCTTGCCGGCAAGGCGGCCGGTGATCTTATGGAGAAAAAGCATGTTCTGAAAGGAGCAGGCCTTCCCATGAATACCTTTGAGAGCAGCGTTTCCTGGAAGGAGTTCAAGCTGTTAAATGACGGTCTGCTTCCGGTGATCGTTCAGGATTACCGGACGGGAGAGGTCCTTATGATGGCCTATATGAACGAACAGGCCTTTACGGATACTCTTAAGACCGGAAAAATGAATTATTACAGCCGGAGCAGAAAAAGCCAGTGGCTGAAAGGGGAAACCTCGGGACATTTCCAGTATGTGAAATCCCTTCATCTGGACTGCGACAATGATACGCTTTTGGCAAAGGTGGCGCAGGTGGGGGCTGCCTGCCATACCGGTTCCCGTTCCTGCTTTTATCAGACTCTTGCGAAAAAAGAATACGATGAGACAAATCCTTTGATGGTATTTGAAAAGGTCTATGATGTGATCATGGACAGGAAGCTTCATCCCAAGGAGGGCTCTTATACCAATTATCTGTTTGATAAGGGAATCGATAAAATCCTGAAAAAAGTCGGAGAGGAAGCCACTGAGATCATCATTGCAGCCAAGAATCCGGATCCGGAGGAAATCATTTATGAAATTTCCGATTTCCTGTATCACGCGATGGTGCTGATGGCAGAAAAAGGAGTGAGCTGGGAGGATATCACAAAAGAATTGGCAAATCGTTAAGGTTCCTGCTTGCCGGATTCTTTTAAATGGAGTAAAATAGAGGTATCAGGATAGTAAAGGGGGAACAGCCTATGGCATGGAGGGATAAGTGTCTGCGTTCCGTGATGGATGCAAAGCTGTTTTTATCGACGGCGCATATGGAACGGTTTAAGGAGTGCTGGAAGCTTCTGAAAAAACAGCCGTTTTGTACGAAGGGCATTTGCAAATGTCTGTTTCTGGCAGCATGGGATCAGGAGCATTATCAGTTTTTCCGGGATACCATTGACGAGATGATTGCCAGAAAGGATACGGATACTTCCTATATGTTGGAGAAGGGCAGGGTTGTCCTGGGAAATGTGGCCTTAAGTGAGCGGGAACTTTTTAAGCTTTCCATTGATTTTCTTGAAAAGGAAGGCGAGACGCCGGACGAGCATCTTCTGCTGAAGCTGGCGCACCATTGGGTTCCCATTGCGGACCATACTCTTGAAATGGGAAGACTTCTGGATTCCCTGGAATAACAAAATATCGGCTTGAAAACGACATTGGCAGGTTATACTGCCAGTGTCGTTTTTTAATCGCATGTCATAAAGCGGGCGAGAAGAAAGCCGGATGAAGAAAGAAGAAGGCAAAAAACAAAAGATAGACCTGTGGACATGAAAGAAACGTCACGGAATATATCCCATAGGGAAGCCATGACAAAGCCCAGGATCACCAGGTAGGTCTGTTGGGGATAGTTCTTTAAAGCTTTTTCCAGCAGTCGGGTGAAAAAGAAAATGCCGGCCAGAACTCCGGCTCCAAAGGGAAGCAGCAAAAGAAACTGACGGTTTCCGACGGCACTCAGGACAAAGCCGTACACACCCAGGATACATAGCATGGAGGAAAAGGAAATTCCCGGCAGGACAAGAGCGAGAGCTCCGAGGATACCTGCGAGAAA
>JALERW010000121.1 GCA_022763925.1 Lachnospiraceae bacterium | reverse complement strand
CGGCCCAAAAATTCCCTGTTCAAACCACCTTTTTCATGTTATATTGTAAAATACCAGATATATTTATTTAAGGAAGGAATCCTGTATGGCCTTTGATGGAATCGTAGTTGCGGCGATTGTCCGCGAACTGAAAGCTACAGTCGAAAACGGAAAAATCAGCAAGATCGCTCAGCCGGAAAGCGATGAGCTCCTGCTTACGATAAAAAGTCCTGCGGGTCAGTACCGCCTGCTTTTGTCTGCCAGTGCAAGCCTTCCCCTTGCATACCTTACGGCATCCAACAAGCCCGGTCCCATGACCGCCCCAAATTTCTGCATGCTTCTTCGAAAGCACATCGGCAACGGCCGGATCGTATCCGTTACCCAGCCCGGTCTGG
Source organism: Lachnospiraceae bacterium (assembly GCA_022763925.1). Taxonomy (GTDB): domain Bacteria; phylum Bacillota; class Clostridia; order Lachnospirales; family Lachnospiraceae; genus JAGTTR01. Next base: position 13,161 of record JALERW010000121.1, on the reverse strand, counting down.
AACGAATCATCTCCTTTGAAATCGAGCATCTGAACGACCTGGGCGATCTGTGCCGGAAATTTCTGATCGTGGAGCTGATGGGAAAGCACAGCAATATTATTTTCTGCAATGATCAGGGTATGATCCTGGACAGCATCAAGCATGTATCTTCCCAGATGAGCTCTGTCCGTGAGGTCCTCCCCGGCCGGAACTATTTCATTCCCGTTACCATAAATAAGCTGGATCCGCTGACCGTCACAAAGGAGGCATTTATCGAAGAGGTATTCTCAAAGCCAATGCCCTTATCCCGGGCACTGTACCAGAGCCTGACCGGTCTGAGTCCCTGTATGGCAGAAGAGCTGTGTTTCAGGGCTTCTCTCGAATCGGATCGATCTGCCGTAAGCTTTGGAGAAAATGAACAGCTTCATCTGTACGGCGTTTTCAGCCGGATGATGGAGGATGTGAAAAACGGAATATTTTCTCCCGTAATCCTGTACGAGCAAAAAGAGCCTGTGGAATTCTCCGCCCTCTCTCTGCTGCAGTATCAGGATGCTGTTTCGGTTTCCTATGACAGCATTTCCGCTCTTCTGGAGCAGTATTACTCAGAAAAGAACACGCTCACCCGGATTCGTCAGAAATCCTCCGATCTTCGAAGGCTTGTTCAGACCGCCCTGGATCGGAACCGGAAAAAGTATGAGCTTCAGCAAAAGCAGCTGAAGGATACGGACAAGCGGGAAAAATACCGTGTTTACGGAGAGCTTCTCAATACCTACGGATATGAGGCTGTCCCCGGTGCCAAATCCATGGAGGCGCTGAATTATTATACCAATGAAATGATCACCATTCCACTGGATCCCACTCTGACCCCTTCGGAAAATGCGAAGAAATATTTCGACCGCTACGGAAAGCTGAAGCGCACATACGAGGCCATGACAGAACTGCTCCTGGAGACCCGGTCTGAGATCGAGCATCTGGAATCCGTCCTTACCGCTCTCAATATTGCCCTTGCGGAGGAAGATCTGGTTGAGATCCGGGAAGAGCTGGTGCAGAGTGGGTATATCCGCCGCAAAGGCACTCAGAAAAAGGTGAAAATCACCTCCCGCCCCTTCCACTATCTCTCCAGTGACGGTTTTCATATATATGTAGGCAAAAATAATCTTCAGAATGAAGAACTGACCTTCCGGTTCGCCTCCGGAAACGACTGGTGGTTTCATGCCAAAGGAATTCCCGGCTCCCACGTTATCGTAAAGACAGAAGGAAAGGAACTGCCGGACCGAACCTTTGAGGAGGCTGCAGCTCTTGCGGCCTACTATTCCAGCGCCCGGGATTCTGACAAGGTAGAAATCGATTATGTGGAAAGAAAGCATGTAAAAAAGCCGGGCGGAGCCAAACCGGGATTTGTCGTATATTATACCAATTATTCCATGAGTATCAGCACCGACATTACCTCTCTGACGCCTGTATCGGACGGCCGCTGAATCATTCTCCTGTGACAGGCATGTCTGAATTTTTGATTAAAAAAGCGTTAAAATACCGGAAACCCCCGGGATTTTTAACGCTTTTTACTTGTAAGGCCATATCGTATATGATACAATATCTTCCATATTACCTGATACCCTGTCCGCAAACCGGACACGGATTTTATGAAACAAGGAGTGATTTATTTGGATTCAGGTGACGCCATGCAGCTGGTCATAATTGTTCTTCTGCTTGCCCTGTCTGCATTTTTTTCCTCTGCGGAAACTGCGTATACAACAGTGAACCGTATCCGTATCCGTACCCTCAGTGAGGAGGGCAATACCGCTGCCCGTCGGGTGGAACGGATCATCAACGATTCAGGCAAAATGCTGAGTGCAATTCTGATCGGCAACAACATAGTGAACCTGTCAGCTTCTTCTCTGACAACTGTCCTGGCAACCAATGTGTTCGGGAGCGGAGCAGTCGGTGCCGCCACAGGAGTTCTTACCCTTCTGGTGCTTCTTTTCGGCGAGATCAGCCCCAAGACAATGGCATCCGTACACGCGGAAAAAATTGCCCTGTCCTATTCCTTTCCCATTGCCTGCCTGATGTGGCTGCTTACCCCGGTCATTTATATTGTAAATACCCTGTCCCGAGGGTTTATGCTTCTGTTTGGCATCGACCCGAACCGGAAAAACGGCAATTTCACAACCAATGAGCTGAAAACCATCATGGAGGTCAGTCACGAGGAGGGGGTACTGGAGAACGAGGAAAAGGACATCATCAATAATGTGTTTGATTTCGGAGATACCCAGGCCAAGGATATCATGGTTCCCCGCATTGATATGGTATTTGTCAATATCAATGACACCTACGATGATCTGCTGAAGATCTATAAGGAAGAGATGTTCACCCGCCTGCCGGTCTATGAAGACACCACGGACAATGTCATCGGCATTGTCAATATGAAGGATCTGATCCTCTATGAGGGAAAGCCGGAGGATTTCCGTATCCGCGACATTCTCCGTGAAGCCCATTTTACTTATGAATATAAAAAAATCTCCGAGCTTATGCTGGAGATGAAGGACTATTCCGTAAACTTTACCATCGTCCTGGATGAATACGGCACCACTGCAGGTCTTATCACCTTAGAAGATCTGCTGGAGGAAATCGTAGGTGAAATCCGCGACGAGTACGACAGTGAAGAGGAAGAACTGATCCAGCAGGTAGGCGACGGAGAATACGTCATTGAGGGTTCCATGAAGCTGGATGACATCAACGATGCCCTGGATCTTTGCCTGACCTCCGAGGATTACGACTCCATCGGAGGAATCATCATCGGACTTCTGGATCATCTGCCGGCTGTGGGAGAATCCGTTACAACACCGGAGGGAATTCTTCTTCGGGTGGACTCCCTGGATAAAAACCGGATTGAGAAAGTTCACATGTATTTGAACCATAAAGAAGCGATGTGACCAATCAAGCGTCACATCGCTTCTTTCGTTGCATTAAAAAACCTGAAAATCGCTGATATCTGCATAGCCCACAGCATCTCCTGACTTTTCCGCGGGCTCCTCTGTCTCAATCTCCTCACCGGTCAGCTTCAGGATCTCTGCCACTTCCTCCTTCGGCATCTCCAGATAAGCGGACAGTTCTTCTAAGGAGACCTTTCGCTCCAGCTCCTCGGAAAGATTCCGAATAGCTTCCGCGATATAATTGATCTTTTCCAGGATCCGGTCATCCGAATCCTTCAGCCCCTCTTCCTCCTCAAGAAATGCTTCTATAGAGCCTTTGATTCCTTCCTGTATATATTCATCCTCCGATATGGTATCTTCTCTCAATTCCAGTGTATCCAATGCCATCAGAAGTCCTACGCTTCCCTCCTGTATAAGGTCAGCAACAGGAATTCCTTTTCCGGCATAGGAAAGTGCCAGGTCCATGGAGACCGGCATATATGCCTGGATCAGTGCTTCCTTCTCCACCGTTTTTTTCAGATATCCGGACGCAAGCCGCTGACGCTCTGTCCCTGGCAGTGTTTCTCCTGTCATCTGCCGGTATTCTTCCAGAAAGCTCTTATCCTCTTCAGACAGAAGCTCCAGAGGATCCTTATCTTCCTCCTGCGGGCTCTCAAATGGATTGACTCCGGTACCGGCAAAGCCCTCCACCCGGATATGCTGTGCTTCCAGATAGCTGTATACCAGCTGCTCCTGCTCCTTCGACAGTTCAAATTCCTTCAGACAGGCTGTGGCCTCCTCTTCTGTGATCTGATGATTGTTCTGCAGTGCCAGTTCCTGCACCTTCTGCAGAGCCTCGCGAAATTTCATTTTTTCCTGCATAGTTCCTTCACTCCGTTTTCCGGCCCGTTTCCCTTTCCTGTCTGATCTTTACAGACCAGCATCGGCCGTGCCTGAACCTATCATAGCATACGGGTGAAATTCTGTCCATCCCGCGAAGGGGAGCGATGCGCTGTTCTGCCCGAAGGAGATCCTTTCCTATGGTCAGCAGGCAAATACCGTCCGGCATCGCCTCCTGCGGATCAGACCCAGCAGACTTTTCAGCCCGGATTCGTAAAAATAATCCTTTTTTCCGGATAAGCAAATATACTCTTCCTCCGGTACCCGGTAATAGTTGGAAATTTTTTCAGAATCGAAGCAGCCGTACGACTGCCCAAACAGAAACACAGTTTTCTCCGTGTATCTTCGATGGGTAATGAGAAACCGGCAAAAATCCTCGCCGGCTGTTGAGAAATAGACAAATATGAGCTCCGCTTCCGCAAAATCCTTCCCGCAGCAGCAAATCTCAAAAGGGCCCGTCCGGATCCGGATATCCGTTTCATCGAATAATTTCTGCTTCTGCAGTGTCAGAAGCCCTCTGCGGATATCCTCCAGATGTTCCCGGTATACTTCCTGTCCCCACAAGACAATGCTCAATGTTCTCTTCTCCTTTGTTTGTGCTTTTTGCTCTCGAGCCACCGAACACCTGCAAGCGTTGCCGCAGATGCAGCCAGTATGGCCATAAGAGCTTTCGGATGCATCCGGTCTCCGGTTTTCGGACGGCTGTCCGTACTGTTTTCTCCGGTGGTATTTTGTCCGGATGCTTCCTCCAGGGCAAGATGATAGGTCTCATCCTGATAAACCACCGGTGTTTCACTGTTTTCATAACTGAGCCTTATCATCCGGTCCTCCGGAAGCTTACGGTCCTCAAAGCCTTCTCCCTGCTTTGTCTGTACCAGCCGATAAGTTCCAAGCAAAAGGCCTTCCGGTTCCCCTCTCTGGTTATCCGAACCTCCGGTCCAGGCTCTTCCCTCCGCATTGGTCGTAAGCTTCTGAACGAGCACTCCTTTTTCTGTATACAGTTCAAATTCCGCACGTTTCTGCGGTACCGTTATCTTTCGATCCGTATCCTTCTCATACTGCTGTGCATCGGCGGCAATCGAGAGCTTTCCGATAGCAGGAGCATTTTCCTGTCTTACGGTGGTCCACCATATATCCCCGGCTTCGTCGTACATACCCGTTTCCTGATCAACAGAAAAACGCACCCTCGGTGTTGGCGCTGCCGTCCATCTTCCGTTTTTCCTGTTTTCATAGAAGGTGCCGTTGGAAGCGTTAAGCCCAACAGAGCCCCGCTCGGATGCTCTGGCAATTCTTCCCTCCTTTCCCTGAAGAATATAACCTTCCGGAGCAGTCACCTCTTCCAGCTCATAGAGGCCGTTGGGAATTCCTTTTTCCGTTGACGCCTCCAGCACGGTCTTCCCGTTCTCTTTCACCTGTGCGGTCAGATACGGATTATCATAAGTCCCCCTCCAGACTTTCCGGTTTTCATCATATTCCAGCACAAGCCCGTTATATTTCAGAAGATACAGCGCCTTCCAGGCTGCAGAGGCTCCGGAAACATACTGCTCTTTCCACGCTCCTTCCACATCATGAATCACATATCCGGCCTGCCCGGCTCTCACCGGTTCCCCTGTAGCTGCATCAATTTTCCGAATACGCACCCGGGAAACCAGATCCATGTCCCGGAGAATTTTTGCCGGACGCCTGGTCCCTTCCTGATCGCCTTTCCGTTCCCGGTCCTCCTCGTCCTCACGGATTCTTAAAACAACCGGACGCACCGGACGCTTATTCTTCGGAACCGTGGTTTCCACGAGGACATAGTCGCCATAGGGAAGCCCCGGTGTCCGGATCACGCCGTTTTCTCCCTTAAGCTCTCCTGGCACATATGCCTTCCCGTCTTCGTACAGCGTGACAGACGGAAGCTTTTTCATTGCCTCATACGTCAGCGTTTTGGGATTCCGGTATACCCGGTCGATATAATCCAGAAGCTCCTCATCTGTCTTTTCCGAAAGACTTTCCCCTGTACCGGCCGCAGAAAGTGACTCAAGGGAAAATACCGTAAACCCCGCATCCTTTATCCAGGTATACTCCGTCGTATGATCCGGTCCTCCGATCTTATAGATCACCTGGCTCTGCTTTTTCACCGGCTCATAAACATCCATGCTGACAATTACACACGGACAGTCCTCTGATTTCCAGGATATCCGGACCTGATATTCGGTATCATCCAGAAGATATCCCTCAGGTGCCGTATCCAGTTCTTTTACATAATATGCTCCCAACGGCAGGTTCTCAAATACCAGGAAGCCCTCCGAAGAAATCCTTCCCTCTGCCGCCAGGTCTCCCTTATGGAAAAGCACCCCTGTCTCCTTTCCCTCCGAAGAGGTCACTCCATCCGGATGGCAGATGGTTTCCGCCGCGTAAAGTCCGTAATGTGCATTTTCTTCTTCGTTTTCATAAAACAGACTGGCCTTTCCCTGGGGAATCCCCAGATGGGAATCCGCATCCTTCTTGTAAATCTTCAGCTTTCCGATCACCCGGGTATTTTCGGCACAGAGCGGATCTCCTTTGACATCCTTTGTCACGGTTGTCCCCGTATTTTCCTTCGTAATCACCACATCATAGCCTTTTTTCTCCTTCTTTGTCTCCGGGTCCTCATAATCACCCACGTACCCTTCCGGTGCCTGATCCTCCAGGATCCGGAAACGCCCCTCGTTATCCGGTGAATAATACAGCCATTGTTCACTGCAGTAAATGCCCTTCCGGATCTCGGCAAGCGTCACCTTCGTTTCTCCGGATATGGAATCATCCGTTCCCTGATACGGGACATAGCCGTGCTTCTGTCTGCTGTAGGCATAGACACCGAAGTGCGCCCCGCTTAACAGATTTTTCGTATCCGCATCCCTTTTTTCCATCTGAATCTTTATTTTATAAGGCTCATTGCTGATATTCGTTCTGAGAATACCGTTTTCCTCTTTCCGATCCTCCTTTACGCATACATAAGAATCCGCTTCCTCCTCTATCCAAAATCTCCACTTCTGTTCCGCATTGGTATAGCAGACCAAAGGGAAGGTTTCTTTGCCGGACGTTCTTCTGTCCAGGGAATAACTCCAGTTTTCAGAAGCAGTCAGTATCATTTCACAAAGGGTCTCCTCTGTTCCTTCCTCATCCGCCAGGGCTCTCTTCAGAAAAAGCCGTACGGAATCTGCGCTGGAATCTCTGACTGTCCACAGCTTTTTCCCCTCTGCCTTCAGCGCCCCGTATTTCAGCCACGGAGTCTCTGCCTCCTGCTTTCGTTTCTGATTATGGGACGGTCCGCCGCTGATTTCGTAGGTCAGATTACATCCTTTTTCGGTATCAGTATCCCGATTTGTGGGATACCGGGTGTCTGAAATCAGATAACGATATTCATCCTTCAGCTTCACCTTCAGACTGCATCGATAGGTTTTCCCTTCGCCCTCCGGGATATTCCATGTCAGGACACCATCCCGGCAGTCTGCCGTTCCGTCCGAAGAAATAATCTCCTGAAACTCCCAGTACCTGGTATCGATCCGGTCCGTCAGCACCTTGTTTACCGCACGTACCTCCAGGGGGGCCTGCTCAATGGCAGAAAGTGTCTCTGCAAAGGCCGGATCGGAGCTGTTCAGATTTGTCGTAAATGCAGCAAAGGTTGTCGCGTCCTGATTGGTGGACAGCTTTTTCAGAAACACTGCCCCCTCCGAATCCAGCGGCATTCCCACAGCCAGGGTATATACCGTACATCCGGGAATTTTTTTCAGGCGGTCATTCCAGTATGCAACCTCCTCCAGATCATCTGAGCATTTTCCGTCCGATATAAAAATCACCTTGGACGGAGCATTTTTATAGCTTCCTGTTCTGGAGGACAGCTGCTCATAGGCACGCTTCATGGATTCCTGATAGTAAGTTCCCGCATAGGTGCCCGTTTCCCGCACCTTCTGCTTTACAGACTCATAGCTTTCGGTCAGAGGAATATAATTAAAAATTCCTTTCTCAGGATCTGTATCCAGTTCCCCTTCCTGCTCCGGCCAATAAGTTCCCGCAAAACTCCAGTAGCTGACTCTGTTTTTCATGGTTCCCGCCGGAGAATTGTCTGCAATCCGGTCAATCAGACCACAGATGGTCTCCCTGGCAATCGAAAGACGATCCATACATCCGTTTCCATAATCAACTCCGACAGCAGCTCCGCTCCCGTTTCGGTGCTGATTATAGAGCTGTGCGTCCAAAGGAAGGGACAGCACCTGATCTGTCCCACGTATAATGCCATTTCCGTAATCATACAGGTCCAGCAGGCTGCCGTTATACTCATAATAGTGATCCCGGTTCAGGCAGGGAGAATGGGAGCTGTTCACCGCTCCGGAGGGACTGCCCTCGAACGTCCTGTCATTTAAAGACATGGTCCTTGTCCGATCCAGGATAATCAGATAATCCACTGCCTGATTACTCCAGGCCGAGGAATCCCTTTCCGTCAGATCGATTTGGGCATAGCCCCTTTCAATATCCAGCCACCTGGCTGTTTTATCAATCGAGACAGAAGGTTCCGAAGCCGCTTCCGTCTTTATGAGCCGTCTTCGGTTTCCTGCGGGAGCGATCTGAAGCGGTGCATCCATCTGTTCCCTTACGTCCTTCAGGGAACGGGTCGGAACCGATGCCTCCTCTGTATCTTCCTCGGTAACCTCCTCTTCTGTCACGACCGTTTCCTCGGGAATCGTCTCTGCAGATCGTTCTTCCTCCCCTGCAGACAGTCCCTCCTCTTCTGCCGTCAAAGCCTCCGCCCGGACCGTATATACAGGAAAAATTCCTGCCAGAACACCTATAATCAGTGTGCATGAAAGTACTTTTCTAACTGAATGTTTTTTCAAATAAATCTTCACCTCTCTCAAATTCAGAGATGAATACATACAGAATTCCTCTATTCATTTGTCAAGGTTCATTCATGGGAATCGTTTGTTCAGATAATTCTGACGGCGAAATGCCTTAGATAAAAAGAATTGATTTCCGATACATCCTCATCATACGCATTTTTCCCGGATTTGTAAAGCACTATTTTCCCGTATGCAAAAGAGAAGAGAAGCGAATACTCCGCCTCTCTTCTTTGTTTTTCTGTTTATTCCGGCAGACGCCGGTACAGCTCCATCTTATGCCTGAGTTTCACCGCAAGCTCCGGTGTGAAGCTTCCGGGCAGCGAGCGCCATCTCCAGTTTCTTCCGACCGTGGACGGAGTATTCATTCTGGCCTCACTTCCCAGGCCCAGAAGATCCTGCCCCTGAACAATCGTAAGCTCTGATGCACTGGCCCAGAGGCCGCGCATCATACCCCAATGGTAGCCTTCCGTCTCATTCAGTCCCAGATACTCCACCGCCCGCGCCACATCCTCCGGTACAGCTGATGTCATCCAGCCAGCCGCCGTATCGTTGTCATGCGTTCCTGTGTAAGCCACACAGCCGGGACTATATTTGTATGGGAGATACTCACTGCTGTTGGCATCACGGCTGTCAAAGCCAAACTCCAGTATCTTCATTCCTGGGAAACCGCTTTCCCGCAGGAGCTCCCGTACCGAATCCGTAAGATAACCAAGATCCTCCGCGATGATCGGCTGTCGGCCGATGGATCGCTCCATCTCCCGGAACAGCTCCATCCCCGGCCCCTTTCTCCATTGACCGCTGCGGGCATCCGCCTCCCCGAAGGGAATCGCATAATAAGAATCAAACCCTCTGAAATGGTCGATCCGCAGAATATCGTACACACTGCACAGATATTCTATCCGACGGATCCACCAGGTATAGCCGTCCTTTTTCATATAATCCCAGTCAAACAGCGGATTGCCCCACAACTGCCCGGTTTCCGAAAAACCGTCCGGAGGACAGCCAGCCACTTCCCTGGGCCTTAAAGTCTCATCCAGCTGAAATAGTTCCGGATGAGCCCATACATCCACACCATCTAAGGATACATAAATCGGAAGATCTCCTATTATGGAAATTCCATTGGCATTGGCATAGCTTCGAAGTGCTCTCCACTGTCGGAAAAACAGATACTGCAGCACCTTAAAAAATTCAGCCTCCTGCGCATACTGCCGTCTGGCTTCCCCGAGAGCGCGCTCCTCCCGCATTTTCAGTTCTTTCGGCCAGTCCTGCCAGGAAGCTCCGCCATGGGCATTTTTCAGTGCCATGAACAGCGCATAATCTTCCAGCCAGTATTCATTCTCGCGGATAAATCCTTCGTAATCCGACGGCGGATGTTTCCGAAAACGCTCTGCCGCCTTCCTCAAAACCGGATAACGCTTCTCATGAAGCGCTCCGTAATTGATATCATCTGCAGAGCTCTCCCAGTCAATGGCTTCATACTCCGACCCGGAAAGCAGTCCCATCTGTGCGAGCTCATCCAGATCGATGAAATACGGATTGCCCGCATATGTAGAGAAAGACTGATATGGAGAATCTCCGTAGCTGGTAGGACAGATAGGAAGCAGCTGCCAACAGGACTGCCCTGCAGCCTTCAGGAAATCTACAAATTCCCTGGCTGCCGCCCCCATGCTTCCTATCCCGTGCGGGGACGGGAGGGAAGATATGTGCATTAATACACCGCTTTTCCTCACAATGTCTCACACCCTTCTGTTTCGCCGTGCAGTTTAATGACAGATGATCTTCTGTGTGTCTTTATCAAAAATGTGAATCTTCTCTGTATCAAGGGCAAGTGTCACATGATCCTCCGCTTTCATATCAAAGCGGGACGGAATTCTTGCAATCAGCTTCTGCCCGTTGCTCGTAAGATACAGGTAAATCTCGGAACCCATCATTTCAGCCAGATCTACATGCGCATCAATGGAGGATTTCCCTGTCAGGAAAGCTGTCTCCGCATGAATATCCTCCGGTCGGATTCCCATAACAACTTCCTTGCCGATATAAGAAATCAGTTCCTTTTTGTCAACTGCAATCCGGCTGTTTCCGAATACCAGCACCTGACCGTCTCCGTCCTTTTCCACGCGAACAGTCACAAAATTCATCTGCGGAGAGCCGATGAAGCCTGCAACAAACATATTGCAAGGATAATTGTACAGATTCTGGGGCGTATCCACCTGCTGAATATAGCCGTCTTTCATAACCACGATACGGTCTCCCATGGTCATAGCCTCGGTCTGATCATGGGTTACATATACGAAGGTCGTCTGAAGCCGCTTGTGAAGTGCGGAAATCTGGCTTCTCATTTCTGTTCTCAGCTTGGCATCCAGATTGGACAAAGGCTCATCCAGCAGGAATACTGCAGGATTGCGGACCATGGCACGGCCCAGAGCAACCCTCTGGCGCTGACCGCCGGAAAGTGCCTTCGGCTTGCGGTCCAGATAGGGCTCCAGCTCCAGAATTGCTGCCGCTTCCCGAACCTTCCGGTCGATCTCGTCCTTCGGAACCTTGCGAAGCTCCAGTGCGAATGCCATATTTTTATATACCGTCATATGCGGATACAGAGCGTAGCTCTGGAATACCATCGCAATATCTCTGTCCTTGGGGGGTACGTCATTTACCCGACGGTCTCCGATCAGAAGATCTCCCTCCGAAACCTCTTCCAGTCCTGCAATCATACGCAGGGTCGTGGATTTTCCGCAGCCGGAGGGTCCTACCAGGACAATGAATTCCTTGTCCTTGATCTCCAGGTTCAGATCCGGAATAACCGTAACTTTATTGTCATATGTCTTTACCACGTTTTTAAATGTGATACTTGCCATGAAATGTTCCTCCTATTATATTCTTCTGGTACTTTCTCCGGAAATGATCCGGAAGGGAACCAGCTCATGAACTCCTGATGTTTCCTCTCCAATGCACTGAAGCAGAATCTCCACACTGCGGGCCGCGATCTTCTCCCGGTCCTGACGGATTGTCGTAAGCTTCGGTGTCAGATAGCTGCCCAGCTCAATACCGTCAAAGCCCACAACCGATATATCCTCCGGCACCCGAAGTCCCCGGTCCCTGATGGCCCGGATGGCTCCCACCGCCATAACATCCGACATGGCAAAGACTGCGGTAAGTTCCGGCATTCGATCCAGAAGACGCCCCATAGCCTGATAACCTTCCGACATGGAAAACAGGGCAGGCTCATACTGCCGCTCCGGTTCAAATACCATTCCGTGTCCGGCAAATGCCTTTTTACAGCCGACATATCGGGTCAGCGCCGCCATGGACTTTTCCATCTGTCCTCCAAGGATACCGATTTTGCAATGTCCCAGAGAGATCAGAAGCTCGATGGCAGCCACAGCACCGCTGTCATCATCGGTACTGACACTGGAAAGATTTTCAAAATTCAGCGAAGCCGCCGAGTTTGTCACCAGTACACAGGGAACCGTAACGGCAGAAAACCGTTCCCGAAAATATTCCAGGTTACTTCCCAGAAACAGAATGCCCATGGGCCTTCTCTCCCGAAGTACCTGGAGCGCCTGCTCCAGCTCATCCTCCACCTCATCGATGTAATAGATCAGGCAGGCATAGCCTTTTCGCTTGATCATTCCCTGCATCTGTTCGACGATGGCCGCAAACAGCATATTCTGAGAACCTTTTACGATAATCGCAATTCCGTTGCTGGCCTGCTGCTTCAGATGCTTTGCATTGTTGTTCAGACGAAAATGGTATTTTTCCACCACTTCCATAATTCTTTCCCGGGCGGTATCTGAAACATCCGGATGGTTATTCAGTACACGGGAGACAGTTCCCACCGCATAACCGGATTCCCGGGCAATATCTTTGATCGTCAAAAATTACCCCTTTACCGCTCCGGCAGCCACACCCTTGATGATGTGCTTCTGCCCCAGCAGATATACGATAACGATCGGGATGACCGTAAGCATAATGCAGGCCATCATCGGTCCCATCTCCACGCGCCCGTAACTGCCCCGGAAATACTGAATCAGCATGGGGATGGTCTTATATTTCTTGATATCCAGCACCAGAGTAGGCAGAAGATAATCGTTCCACACCCACATGGCTTCCAGAATTCCCACAGAAACCAGGGTAGGCTTCAGCATCGGTATCACGATGAGGAAAAAGGTCTGAAGCGGATTGCAGCCGTCAATCATGGATGCCTCTTCCACCTCCAGAGGAACCGACTTCATAAATCCGGCAAACATAAATACCGCAAGACCGGCTCCAAAGCCCAGATAAATCACCCAGATGTTATAAGGCGTGTTCAGTTTGAGCATATCCGCCGTCTGAGACAGGGTAAACATTACCATCTGGAACGGTACTACCATGGAAAATACAAACAGGAAATACAGTGCCGAGGAAATCTTCCCGTGAATTCTCGTGATGAACCATGCGCACATGGAGCAGCAGATAAGAATTGCCGCTACCGATGTGATCGTGATCAGGAGGCTGTAGCCAAGGCTCTG
>JALERW010000116.1 GCA_022763925.1 Lachnospiraceae bacterium | reverse complement strand
GATAAGCTCATAAGAATTGTTTGTTCTGTACATAGCATTCTTCTCCTTTCCAGATTGATTGCTCAAATTCGTTGTGCTTATATTACACCTATTTGCCTATTATATCAATGGGTAAATAGGTTTTTCTTGCATAATACCATTCCCCTGAGGTAGAATAGGAGAAAAAGGAGGAATGCTATTATGATTTCAACAAAAGGAAGATATGCCCTTCGCTTTATGATAGATCTGGCTGAACAATCGACCGAGTCCCCTGTCCCTCTTGACGAAGCTGCCGGCAGACAGGGAATTTCAAAAAAATATCTGGAAATCGTGGTAAAAATACTGGTTAAAGGCAAACTGGTAAAGGGCACAAGCGGAAAGGGCGGCGGATATCGTCTTACGCGCAGCCCGAAAGAATATACAGTTGGTGAGATTCTGGAATTAACGGAAGGGACACTCGCTTCCGTTGCATGTCTCGTCAACGAGGCAGAACTCTGCCCAAGAAAAGCTGTCTGTAAAACTCTGCCGATGTGGATAAAATTTGATTCCGTGGTGCACGATTTTTTCTTCCATATCACCCTTTCTGATCTGGTTGAGGGAAAAGTATAAATTCCCTGATCGATTAAACTCATCTGGAAGAAGAAAACTCTGTCATATGCTTCCGGTACCAGAGCGGGAGAAAATTCCTCTGACAATGATAGTTTTCCCGCTCCCGAATGCCGGTCGCTTCAAAAAAGGTCTTCCAAAGATCCTCATATTCGTCAGAAACTCCCTGGTTTCTCCGATAAGCATCCGCTTCCTCCAAAGAAAGCCCGGCCACAGCCCAGTCCTTCCCAGCTCCATGGATGGCTGCTTCCCCGTGAACATCGTCATAGATCACCCAGTTTTCATCCGGAAACCGATCGGCGAAATGGGATGCAACCAGTGTGACAACACGGCTTTTGGGAGAAATCTCTGCAAACAGCACACCGTTTTTCATCTGTTCAAAACGAATAAACTCCAGATACCGGTGTGCTTCATTTCCCACCATTCTGTCCACCTCAAACAGCCGCCTCACGGCAGGAAGCTGCAAAAGCTGCAGCGTCTCCCTGCCATATCGGAAGCCTTCCACCAGAAAACGGTATATGATATCTGCCCGTTCCGGCTCCCGTGAAACAGCTGTCCGGTACACCGCTCGAAAAGCTTCCGCCGAAATTTTTCTCCTGATGGAACGCGCCACCTTCTCCGCCTTTTCCGAATCCGGCAGAACCTCCTCATACTCCATAAAAAACTCCGGCTCGTACTGGTTCTTCATAAGGACACGTACGCCATCATGTCCCAGGCCGGAAGCCCAGGCATCGTAAATCCCGGTAAAGATCCCTTCCAGAGAATCCTCACACAAATATCCCCGCATCCTCCATCCCCTCTCTCCCGCCTTATCAAAAGGCAGGCTGCATCAGAGCTGTCCCATGGCTGCCTTTCCGAAATCCTCCGCCTCCGGCTCCACGGAAAGCTTCATATCATCAAACAAATTCAGCTGCCGGTAACACTCCGTATGCTCCAGCTCCCAGTTCTTTTTCCGGCTGTCGCCGATGAGTCCGGCTGTAATGCGATTTTCCTCCAGTGCCGTCGGAAACATCTGCTTTCCGTTGAGGATAATAAAGTAATGAGCTCTTTTGAGCACCACTCCCAGCTTCTTCAAATCGAAAAAATCCAGTTTTCCGATTCTCCTGGCCTGCAGGATCCTCCTGGCAGATTTGGCACCGATCCCCGGTACTCTGAGAAGGGTCTCATAATCGGCCCTCATGATCTCCACCGGAAAGCACTCCAGATGCCGTACCGCCCAGTCACACTTAGGATCCAGATAGACATTAAAATTCGGTCTGTCCTCCGATAAAAGCTCTTCAGCCCGAAAGCCGTAATAGCGAAGAAGCCAGTCAGCCTGATAAAGCCGGTGTTCTCTCAGAAGCGGCGGCTTTTCCCCCGGTGCAGGCAGAGCACTGTCCTCGTTAAGCCCCACATAGGCGGAAAAGAATACCCGCTTCAAATCATACTGGCGGTAGAGCGCCTGCGTCACCATCATCATATGATAATCGCTCTCAGGGGTAGCTCCCACAATGAGCTGAGTGCTTTGTCCCGCCGGAGCATAAGTGCGGATCTCCCTTTGCCGGGCCGGATACCGGGACTGCCCCGGAACAGTCAGTGAAGACTCAACAGTCAATGAAGACTCCGAAGCTGCCGCAGCCCCCGTATCCGAAATCCGTTCCTCTTTTTCCGAAAAAATCCCATGAGAAAAATTCTTCACTCCCCATGCCCGCTCCAGACTGGGCGATTGTCCCATGGAAATCCGGGATTCTGATATCTTCCCCTGAATCCGGCGCATGGGCGTAAGGATCGTCTCCCGGCTTTTATGAGGAGCCAGGGCATGAAGACTCTCTGCGGTGGGAAGCTCCAGATTAATACTCATCCGGTCCGCCAAAAGCCCCACCGCATCAAGGATCGATTCGTCCGCTCCCGGAATGGCCTTGATGTGAATGTAGCCTCTGAACCGGTAAACCTCCCGCAGCTTATAAAGGACCTCATAGATCTGCTCCATGGTATGATTGGGAGACTTTATCACACCGGAGCTCAAACACAATCCTTCGATATAGTTTCTACGGTAAAATTCCATGGTCAGATGACAGATCTCATCCGGGGTAAATGCAGTCCGTATCACGTCATTTGACCGCCTGTTGATACAGTACTTACAGTCATAAATGCAGTGATTCGTCAAAAGGATCTTGAG
>JALERW010000094.1 GCA_022763925.1 Lachnospiraceae bacterium | reverse complement strand
CCTACGGAATGGAAAGCACCGCTTCAAGGATCGCAGGAAATATTCAGGAAAAAACGGCATTTTTACCGGATTATGCATTTGCAGGCAGTGACAGTGCGGCAGGCACAACGGTATCCGGCCTTGTCGGTTCTGCCATTGTGGCAGGTATTGCAGTTCTGATTTGTATTCAGGGCGGATTTTTCCGCAAAAAGAAATTTCATTAATGCAGAGGATAGGCAGATGAGTCGGTTTTCGGAAAAACGGTTGGAAATGAAAGATATGGATATGCTGGCAGCACAAACGTCCATGGTGCACAGCTTGAATCCGCTGAGCAAATTGCTGGTAACCTTATGCTATATTATGGCGGTGGTTTCATTTCCGAAATATAATCTTTCCGGGCTTATGCCGATGATTCTCTATCCGGTTCTGATGTATCAGCTGGCAGGTATTCCTGTCAGCTTATGCTTTGTGAAATTAAAGGTTGTTCTTCCGCTTGTATGTGCAGTGGGAATCGTGAATCCTTTTTTTGACGATACCCCTGTATTACAGATTGGAAATGTGGTCATTTCCGGCGGGATTTTGTCTATGCTGACCCTGATGCTGAAAGGGATATTTTCTTTAATGGCCTCTTTTCTGCTGATTGCTACAACTTCCATTGATTCTGTTTGTGCCGCACTGCGAAAAGTGCATGTGCCGGATATGATGGTGACGCTGCTCCTGCTTACCTATCGTTATGTGGGAATGATGATAGAAGAGGTCGGCGTGATGTATGATGCCTATATGCTGCGTGCCCCGGGACAAAAGGGAATTCATGTATCTGCCTGGGGCTCTTTTCTGGGACAGCTTTTATTGCGGGCAATGGACAGGGGAGAGGAATTGTATAACAGTATGCTGCTTCGAGGGTATTGCGGAGAGTTTCCGCATGCTGCTTTTGCGCCATTTAATCGGAACAGCGGGATTTACTCGGTGCTGTGCATTATTTCCTTCTGGATCCTGCGGACAGTGAATCTGGCGGAATTGCTCGGAGCTTTTTTTGTGAGGTAAGATGAAGATGATTAAATTTGAACATGTATCCTTTCAATATGAGAAAGATATTCCGATCATCAGGGATCTGTCGTTTACTGTGGGGGCCGGAGAAAATGTAGGGCTCATTGGTGCAAATGGTGCGGGGAAATCAACGATCATGAAAATTTTATTGGGGCTGCTGCCCTGCGAGGGACGCGTTACAGTGGATTCTATGCCGGTAGTAAAAAAGAATTATCCGGAAATTCGAAAAAGATTAGGATTTGTTTTGCAGGATTCGGATAATCAGATGTTTATGCCGACGGTTTATGATGACATGATGTTTGCTCCGCTGAATTATGGCCTGAGCAGAGAAGAAGCGGAAAAGCGGGCAGACGAAATCCTTGAGAAACTGGGATTAACAGAACTGAAACATCGGTATAATCATAAGATATCCGCCGGAGAGAAGAGAATGGCGGCGATTGCCACAATTCTTGCGATGGAACCGGAAGCTCTTTTGATGGATGAGCCGTCCACGGCACTGGATCCAATGAATCGCAGAACGCTGATCCATACCATTCGTCAGCTGCCGCAGGCCAAGATCATCGCATCTCATGACCTGGATATGATACTGGAAACCTGCAGCCGTGTGATTTTGCTCAATCATGGGGAAATTGCTGCGGATGGAGAGACAAAGAAGATTTTGACAGATCGAAAGCTCCTGGAAGCAAACAGGATGGAGCTGCCGTTTTGTTTACAGAATGCGGCAGGAATGGACAGGGGGGTATCATAATGGAAGAAAAAAGGAAGCGGCTGGAGCAGTGGATGAGCATGCACGCGGATCAGGATGTCTGCGTGGCATTTTCTGCAGGAGTGGACAGCAGCCTGATTTTGAAGCTGGCCTGTGAGGCTGCAAAAGGGACCGGGCATACCGTGTATGCGGCAACCTTTTCCACCAGACTGCATCCGAAGGCGGATCTTGCGGAGGCGAAGCAGGCAGCCGCCCGGATGGGAGCAGAGCATCTGGTGCTCGAGGTGGATGAGAGCAGTCAGGATGCGATCATGAATAATCCGGTAAATCGCTGCTATCTGTGCAAGAAATATCTGTTTACAGAACTTAAGTCGGCTGCGGCGCGTGTGGGTGCAGCCTATATAATGGAAGGAACGAATGCAGATGATCTGAACGTATATCGTCCGGGCATTGCGGCGGTGCGCGAGCTTGGGATATTAAGTCCGCTCTCAGAGCTTGGAATTACAAAGGCCGAGGTGCGTGCTCTTGCCGCAGCACTTGATATTTCGGCAGCCAGTCGTCCGTCTTCTCCGTGCCTGATCACCAGAATTCCCTATAATACGCGGGTTGATTTTGATATTCTGGAAAAGCTCGGGCAGGGAGAGGAATTTCTGAGAGGGCTTGGCTTTCAGAATGTACGCCTGAGACTTCACGGAGACGTTCTTCGCCTGGAAATTGACAGGCAGAGCTTTAAAACCCTTTTCGAACAGACAGAAACTGTGGTATCCTATATGAAAGAGCTGGGTTTTCCTTATGTGACGCTGGATCTGGAGGGCTTCCGCTCCGGGAGCATGGATATCGGAATCAGAGATAAAACATAAAACAGAGACGTCAGGGAAAGGGAACCCCGGGAAAAGGAGGAACGCTGATGGCAGAAAAAGGACATGTGATGATTATGGAGCACCCGCTGATCCAGCATAAAATTTCCATGCTCAGAGATAAGCGGACGGGAACCAATGAGTTCCGGAAACTGGTGGAGGAGATCGCGGCGATGATGGGATATGAGGCGCTTCGGGATCTTCCGGTGGAGGAAATGGAGATTGAGACACCGATTGAAGTCTGCAGGACTCCTTTTATTGCGGGAAAGAAACTGGCCCTCGTACCGGTGCTCCGTGCTGGCCTTGGAATGGTAAGCGGTCTTCTGACCCTGGTCCCTTCAGCAAGGGTTGGCCATGTGGGGCTTTACCGGGATCCGGTGACCCATGAGCCTCATGAATATTACTGTAAGCTGCCCGAGGCGATCGGTGAGAGGACCATTCTGATTCTGGATCCGATGCTGGCGACCGGCGGCTCCGCTGTCGCAGCCGTGGATTTTGTAAAGAGACAGGGAGGGCATAATATCAAATTCCTCTGCATCATCGCTGCGCCGGAGGGGCTGAAACGCCTTACCGGGGCACACCCGGATATTGATGTTTACTGCGGTCATCTGGACCGGTGTCTGAATGAGCGTGCCTACATCTGCCCCGGGCTTGGCGATGCCGGCGACCGGATCTTTGGGACGAAATAGAACGGAGCGTTGCAAAACAGGTGAGCAATCATCTATGGAGCAGCGCTCCTTTTTTATCATTCGTTTGCTTCTTCCAGTGCCAGGATTTTCTGAATGGCATCGTCAATGTAATCGGGAAGCGGTTTCTGAACAATTCCCGCAACATACAAAGGACACTTATTGCTTGGGATCAGAACCTTGACGGCATCACTTTCCGATACGGCCCCGGCCATGGCGGGAGATATTTCTCCGTGCATGGAATTGGCAAGGATAATGCCGATGGGACCGGCAATGATATCTTTTTCCGTGCATCGCCGTGCATTGTATACGATGGCATTTTCTCCGCTTGCTCCTGCATTTGCTCCGGCCTTCAGCATATTGGAGGAAGCGATGGCATTCGTTCCCGCGGCAATGATCTCGGAGCGGACATTGGCCTGCCTCAGCCCGGCTACAAGGGAACGGCCGATCCCGCCGCCCTGGGCATCAATAACAATAATTTTCATAGGTAAACTCTCCCTTTGTTTATAAAGAATAGATAAACGGTAATTATTATAGCTATTATAAGCGATTTGGAACATCCTGTAAATCCATGTGATTCTGGACCAAACTGGTCATGTTTGTAAGTTTTTTCACAATGTTTTTTTGAAATATCGTTAAATAATAAATAAACGAACTTAAAAAGGGGAAAACAGATGAAATTAACTGTCGACGAGGAAAATATTTCGAATATTTCACATTAATTACAAAAAAGGAAAAATAAGGAATGACAATTTTCAGATTGTGTATGTTAATTAAAAGATTATCCTTGAATTAACGTGAAAAAGTCGTTAAGATAGATGCATGGAATTTCTTTGGGGATTCTGCTTATACTAAGAGAATAACTCTGAAAGGAGGGAATAGGATGTCAATCGAGAAGATGAAACAGATTTCTCAGGCGGAAGCGGAAGCAGTCCGGATACGTACGGAAGCAGCAGCAGAAGCAAAGCGTACGCTGGATGCCGGAAGAAAGGAAGCTTTGGCGGTTGTGGAAAAGGCAAGAGCTGAAGCGGAGGAAGCTTACCGTGCGGCGATGGCCCGGGCAGAAGCGGAGGCAGCGGGTGCTTATGAAGCACACTTAAAGTCTGTGGAGCAGGAATGCGGGGCTATGCAGGCATTGGCACAGGGACATAAAGAAGAAGCAGTAAAAGTAATCATAGGAAAGGTTGTGGGCACAAGTGGCAATAGTTAAGATGAGCAAGCTTTCCGTCATCGGTCTGGAATCGGATAAATCCGCCCTCTTCGATGAACTGATGGACCTGGGTGTCGTGGAACTGAATGATGTCAGTGACAAGCTTCTTTCAGAGGAATGGACAGACATTGTAAAGCGGGACGGCGATGAGGATGAGGTATCTGCCCTGGATGCCCGTCTTTCGGAGGTTCAGACGATCCTGGATATGATATCCAGGTATGACACCGCAAAGAAACCGCTGATTTCCACCAGGCAGATCGTGACCAGGAAGGAATATGAGGCAGTGCTGGCGGATGATGCGAAGATCGAGAAGGAAATTACTGAGCTCAACCATCTGTATGAGGAATGGAATGAGAAGAAGTCCGAAGAGAATGTGATCGTATCCACGCAGGCATCCCTGATGCCCTGGATGAGCTACGATCTTCCGCTGGAGGCAGCCGGTACCGAATCCGTCCGTATAAGCTGCGGTGTGATTCCGGCGGTATCTGATGTACAGCAGATGAAGGAAAAGATTGCGGAAGTAAGCAATGCCAGTGAGATTACCCTGATTTCCAAAGACCAGGAGCAGCAGTATTTGAGTGTCTGGTATATGAAGGCGGATGAGGAAGCGGTACAGGATGTGCTGAAATCCTACGGCTATGCTCCGGCGGCATTCAAGGAGATGACCGGAACTGCCCAGGAGAATATGACCAGGCTGAATGAACGGCTTGCAAAGGTTCAGGAGGAAGAGAAGGCACTGGAGGAACGGTTTGCCGGAGCAGCAGCCATGAAGAAAGAGGTACAGTATTATTATGACCGGCTGATCATGGCAAGAGATAAGGCGAAGGCTTCCGAGAACCTGTTAAAGACGAAGAAAGCATTTTACTTTGACGGATGGGTGATATCCAAACGGAAAGCAGATGTGGAAGCAGTCCTTAAGGAAAAAGGCTGCTGGTATGAATTTACTGAGCCGGACAAGGACGAGGATACGCCGGTCCTGCTGGAGAACAATAGTATCATAACTCCATTTGAGACAGTTACGGATCTGTATTCTCTTCCAAGTTCCAGGGAAGTCGATCCGACACCGATTTTCTCCATTTTCTATTTCATCTTCTTTGGAATGATGTTTGCGGATATGGGATACGGACTGATCCTTTCGATCGTCTGCTTTGCGGCGCTGAAGGCATTTAAGCTGGAAGGACTGTTTTACAAGCTGGTAAAGATGCTGGCGTTCTGTGGAATATCCACCTTTATCTGGGGCGCTCTGTTCGGAGGCTTCTTCGGAAATATCATCACCGTCATTTCGGGAACTTTTTTCGGACACGAGATCGTAATAAAGCCGCTCTGGTTCGATCCCCTGTCGGATCCGATGAAGATGCTGGTGTTCTCCTGCGTGCTCGGAGGTGTGCATCTGTTCCTCGGTATGGGCGTGAAGGCATATCTTCTGATCCGGGACGGGAAGATTCTGGATGCCATTGAGGAGGTATTTGTCTGGTATGCGTTCCTGCTCGGCGTCGTGCTCCTTCTGTTCTGCGGCGGCTTTTTCCCGGGTGCAACAACGCTTGGAAAGGTACTGGCCATTGTCGGAGCAGCAGGTATTGTGGGAATCCCGGTATTTCGGGGCAAGGGTATCGGAAAGCTTTTAGGCTTATGGAACCTGTACGGATGTACCGGTTATCTGGGTGATGTGCTTTCCTATTCCAGACTTCTGGCTCTGGGACTTGCATCGGCAGTTATCGCACAGGTATTTAACGCCCTGGGCGGCATGCTGGGACACGGAATCGTTGCAATCATTGGTTTTATTTTAATTGCAATTATCGGACATGTATTCAACTTTGCAATCAACGCACTGGGAACCTTTGTCCATGCAAGCAGACTTCAGTATGTGGAGTTTTTCGGAAAGTTTTATGAAGGCGGAGGAGTTCCGTTTAAGCCTTTTAAGAAAAATACAAAATATGTGAATATCGTTAAGGAGGAAAAGTAAATGAGTTTAGGATTGGCATTAGCGGTAATAGGAGCTGCAATTGCAGCATGTGCAGGTGTTGGAAGTGGTATTGGTGTAGGTATCGCAGGTGAGGCTGCTGCAGGTGTGGTAGCGGAGGATCCGAATAAATTTGGTCAGACTCTGGTGCTTCAGGCACTTCCCGGTACTCAGGGTATTTACGGACTGCTGATTGCATTCCTTATTTTACAGAAGATCGGCATGCTGGGAGGAAGCCCGGCAGATATCACATGGATGCAGGGTTTATATCTGCTGGCATGCGGTATCCCGATCGGTGTAGTTGGTATCTTCTCCGCAATTGCGCAGGGTAAAGCGGCAGCAGCAGGCATCATGCTGATTGCAAAGCGCCCCGGCGAGCTGGCAAAAGGTATGGTTTACGCAGCAATGGTAGAGACCTATGCCGTACTTGCACTTCTGGTATCTTTCCTTATGTACAACGCCATCGCACTCTAATTTGTGTCAGGCGGAATATGGAAGCAGTATAGTAAACAGGAAAGGACAGGTGCAGATATGGGCATTGAGAATATTACCGCCCGGATTTTGCAGGAGGCAAAGGACGAGGCGATGAAGACGCAGGAAGCTGCGGCGGCTGAAAAGGCCGCGATGTTGGAAAAAGCTGCCCAGGAAGCTGCCAAGGCTGCATCAGATATATCCAGGAAGGCCGAGGAGGATGCAAGGATTCTCAAGGAACGCAGGCATTCCGTGGCAGAGCTGGAGGCGCGGAAGATGCGTCTGGCACAGAAACAGAGTACCATCGAGGAGACATTTTCGGAGGCACTGGATCAGATGACTTCGATGGATCCGGATGCGTATCTTGCGTTTCTGTTAAAGCAGCTGGAACCGTACAGGGAGGAGACCGGCATCGTCTCTCTGAATGAAAAGGATTACGACGCTGTGGGAGAGAAGCTTAAAGCCTCCTTAAAGGGCACGAAGCTGACCCTCGGAGAGGAAAAAGCAAAAATCCGTGGCGGTTTCATTCTGAAACAGGGAAATGTATTTGTGAATGCATCCCTGGAGAAGATTCTGGAGACAGAGAAGAAGCAGATTACAGCACAGATTGCCGGAATCCTGTTCGGATAATCCTTCATTGCGCAGATAAGAGAACCGCGTAAGGAAAGGAGGAGTTGCTGTGGGAGCAGATTATATATTTGCGTGTGCGAGAGTGCGGGGAGCAGAGAAAAATCTTCTCGGGAAGGATAAGCTCGGTATCATGGTGGAAGCAAAGACCATGGAGGATGCGCTGAAGGTACTCTCGGAAGCACAGTACGGCAATGAAGGAGAGGTTGTCCAGCCGGCCGATTACGAGCGCCTGCTGGGACAGGAAACCGCAAAGCTGTATGATTTTATGAAAGAAATTGCACCGGGAGAGGGAGCGTTTCGTATATTTTCCTATCCCTTTGATTATCACAATATAAAAACACTGCTGAAGGCAGAGGCGCTTGGAACCGACGGAAAATCCATCCTGATGAGCGGCGGTACCATTGATCCGGCAGCTATGGCGATTCTGGTGAAGGAGCGTAATTTCATGCCGATGACCGGTCATATGAAAACTGCTGTTGAGGAATCTGTGGATACCCTTGCAAGAACGAGAGATCCCCAGTCCATCGACCTGATCTGTGACCGGGAGTGTTATGCGGACATCCTGGAAGCGGCAAAGGCATCCGGAAATCCGTTCGTACTCGGGTATGTGCAGCTTCTGATCGATACGATCAATCTGAAGACCTTTGTCCGGGTGCGTAAGATGGGCCAGCCCTGGAGCTTTTTCGGTACGGTATTCCTCCCCGGAGGAACCATTTCGGAGAAGACCTTTGTGGCAGGATACGAGGAACCCATCCATCAGTTTGCAGCAAGACTGGAAGGAACAGCTCTTTACGGGGCTGCCCAGGAGGGGCTGGAATCCATGAAGGAGACCGGAAGCTTTACCAGTATTGAGCGGCTGTGTGATGATGCGGTAATGAAATATGTGAAGGATGCGAAATATATTTCCTTCGGAATAGAACCGCTGATTGCCTATACCGCGGCAAAGCAGGCGGAAATAAAAAGTGTGCGGATCGTGCTGGCCGGAAAGGCGGCAGGTCTGGCACCGAATCTGATTCGGGAAAGGTTGAGGGAAACATATGGCTAAAATAGGTGTCATCGGAGACGCACAGAGCGTACTCGGCTTTAAGGCATTCGGCCTCGATGTGTTTGCCTGCAATACGGCGCAGGAGGCGGCCGGAAAGCTTCATCAGATTGCAAAAGAGGGATATGGGATTATCTACATCACGGAGCGGTTCTGCAGGGATCTGCAGGAGGAGATGGATGTGTACGTAAGTGCACGTACTCCCGCCATCATACCGATTCCCGGAGTGGACGGCAATTTCGGTATTGGCATTTCCAATGTAAAGAAATCCGTAGAGCGTGCTGTTGGTGCAGATATTTTATTCGGAGGTGACAATTAAATGACTCAGGGAAAAATAGTTAAAATATCCGGACCGCTTGTTGTTGCAGAAGGCATGCAGGATGCGGATATGTTTGATGTGGTTCGTGTAGGCGAACAGAACCTGATTGGAGAGATCATCGAGATGCGTGACGGTATGGCATCCATTCAGGTATATGAAGAAACAGCAGGCTTAAAGCCCGGTGCACCTGTGTATACCACGGGAGCTCCTCTGTCTGTAGAGCTGGGGCCCGGCCTGATCGAGACAATGTATGACGGAATTCAGAGACCGCTTAAGGGCATGGTGGAGAAATCCGGCCCGAACATTACAAGAGGTATTTCCGTACCTGCGCTGGACCGGGAGAAAAAGTGGGAGTTTGTGGCCACGGCAGCTGTCGGTGATGAGGTAGAGGCCGGGGATATCATCGGTACCGTACAGGAAACTCCGGTCGTGGAGCAGCGGATCATGGTTCCTTACCGTGTGAAAGGAAAGATCAAAAGTATTGCATCCGGCTCCTATACCGTAGAAGAGACCATCTGCGTGGTGGAAAAGGAAGACGGAACCGAAGAGGCGCTGACACTGATGCAGAAGTGGCCGGTTCGTGTAAGCCGTCCTTATAAGACCAAGCTGGTTCCGGAGACCCCGCTGATCACCGGACAGAGAGTTATTGATACTTTGTTCCCCATCGCCAAGGGTGGTGTGGCAGCTATTCCTGGTCCCTTCGGTTCCGGTAAGACGGTTACCCAGCATCAGCTGGCAAAATGGGCAGATGCGGATATCGTTGTTTACATCGGCTGCGGTGAGCGTGGAAATGAGATGACAGATGTTCTGATGGAGTTCCCGGAGCTGAAAGACCCCAAGTCCGGTGAGAGCCTGATGAAGCGTACCGTCCTGATCGCAAATACATCCGATATGCCGGTTGCTGCCCGTGAGGCATCTATTTATACCGGTATTACCATTGCTGAATATTTCCGTGATATGGGATATTCTGTTGCACTGATGGCAGACTCCACCTCCCGTTGGGCTGAGGCACTTCGTGAGATGTCCGGACGTCTGGAGGAGATGCCCGGTGAGGAAGGCTATCCTGCATACTTAGGTTCCCGTCTGGCTCAGTTCTATGAGAGAGCAGGTAAAGTGATCAGCCTCGGAAAAGAGGGAAGAGAAGGCGCACTGTCCGCCATCGGAGCGGTATCTCCTCCGGGCGGTGATACTTCTGAGCCGGTATCTCAGGCAACCCTGCGTATCGTTAAGGTATTCTGGTGTCTGGATTCTTCACTGGCATATAAGCGTCATTTCCCTGCCATTAACTGGCTGAATAGCTATTCTCTGTATTCTTCCAGACTGGATAAATGGTATGCACAGAATGTAAACAAAGAGTTCCCTGCTCTGCGTGCACAGGCACTGAGCCTTCTGCAGGATGAGGCAGAGCTCAATGAGATCGTACAGCTGGTCGGCGTGGACGGACTGTCTGTGGAAGACCGGTTAAAGCTGGAGGTCTGCAAGATGATCCGTGAGGACTATCTGCATCAGAACTCCTTCCATGAGGTAGATACGTACACATCCATGAATAAGCAGTACAAGATGCTGAAGAGTGTTCTGTCCTTCTACGAGGAAGGCTCTGAAGCCCTGAAGCAGGGAGCAGATTTTGGCAAGCTTTCCGCGCTGGCCGTACGTGAAGAGATCGGCCGTTATAAATATGTGACAGAAGATAAAGTAGACGAAGAGTTCGACCGTATCAAAGCAGTTATGGAGGAATCCATACAGGCTCTGGTTGGGAAGGAGGCGTAAGGCGTAATGATGAAGGAATATAAGACCATATCGGAAGTAGCCGGCCCCCTGATGCTGGTAAAAGGTGTGGAAGGCGTCGGCTACGATGAGCTGGCGGAAATAGAGCTGCCCAATGGAGATATCCGTCACTGTAAGGTGCTGGAGATCAACGGAAGCAATGCGATGGTGCAGCTGTTTGAGAGCTCTGCAGGTATTAACCTGTCAGAGAGCAAGGTTCGTTTCCTGGGACACGGAACGGAACTGGCAGTATCTCCGGATATGCTGGGACGTGTCTTTGACGGAATGGGACGTCCGATCGATGACGGCCCCGAAATCATTCCGGATAAGATGATGGATATTAATGGCCTTCCGATGAATCCGGCGGCCAGAGATTACCCGTCCGAGTTTATTCAGACCGGTGTATCTGCTATTGACGGACTGAATACCCTGGTACGTGGACAGAAGCTGCCGATCTTCTCCGGATCTGGCCTGCCTCATGCAGAGCTGGCAGCGCAGATCGCCCGCCAGGCAAAGGTGCTGAATGCGGACAGTAATTTCGCAGTTGTTTTCGCGGCTATCGGTATTACCTATGAGGAGGCAGATTTCTTCATTTCCGATTTCCGCCGAACCGGAGCAATTGACCGTACCGTTATGTTCATGAATCTGGCAAATGACCCGGCAGTAGAGCGTATCGCAACCCCTCGTATGGCACTGACTGCTGCAGAATATCTGGCTTTTGAGCAGCACATGCATGTGCTTGTCATTTTAACAGATATCACCAACTACGCAGAGGCTCTTCGTGAGATTTCTGCGGCACGTAAGGAAGTCCCGGGACGCCGTGGATATCCAGGTTACTTATACACGGACCTTGCGACCATGTATGAGCGTGCAGGAAGAAAGAGAGGCATTGAAGGCTCTATCACCATGATCCCGATCCTGACCATGCCGGAGGATGACAAGACCCATCCGATCCCGGACCTGACCGGATACATCACGGAGGGTCAGATTATTCTGTCCCGTGACCTGTATCGTAAGGGTGTTCAGCCGCCGATCGATGTACTTCCGTCTCTGTCCCGTCTGAAGGATAAGGGTATCGGTAAAGGCAAGACAAGAGAAGACCATGCAGATACCATGAACCAGCTGTTTGCGGCGTATGCGCGAGGCAAGGAGTGTAAGGAGCTGATGGCGATCCTTGGTGAAGCCGCACTGAGCGATGTAGATAAAATGTATGCGAAATTTGCGGATTCCTTTGAGAAGACATATGTTTCCCAGGGTTATGAGACCAACCGTTCCGTAGAAGAGACATTGGAGATCGGCTGGGAGCTGCTGCGCGAGATGCCCAGAAGCGAGCTGAAACGTATTCGTGATGAATATCTTGAGAAATATTATGACAAGAAGGATGAAAACGCAGCCGAATAATTTGTCAGTTACAGGAAGGTGAAGAAATGGCCAGATTAAATGTAAATCCTACTCGAATGGTACTGACGAATCTGAAGAAGCAGCTGAAGGTTGCCGTCCGTGGTCATAAGCTGATGAAGGATAAGCGAGATGAGCTGATGAAGCGGTTCCTGGAGCTCGCCAGAGAGAATAAGGCACTCCGGGAAGAAGTGGAGGCCCAGCTGATGGAAGTATATGCCAGCTTTTCCATTGCCAGCGCTGTTATGACACCGGATATGATGGAGGAAGCTCTGATGTTTCCAAAGCAGGGTGTAAAGCTTACCGTTGGAAGCAAAAATATCATGAGTGTGGATGTGCCGGTATTTGACTTTGAGACAGAGTCCCAAAGTGCAGGAGGAGAGAGCAATATTTTCCCTTATGGCTTTGCCAATACTTCAGGTGAGCTGGATACGGCCATCGAGAAGCTCTCGGATATTTTCCCGAAAATGTTAAAGCTTGCGGCCATGGAGAAGGAAGCGGGCATGCTGTCTGACGAGATCGAGAAGACACGCCGGAGAGTAAATGCCCTGGAGTATGTGAAGATTCCTCAGTATCAGGAGACGATCCGTTATATCACCATGAAGCTGGATGAGGACGAGCGAGGCAATCAGACCCGTCTGATGAAGGTGAAGGATATGATGGTTGCACAGGCGATCGAAGAGAAAAAGGAAAGAGACAAGGAGGCCTATGCGGAATATGCCGGATAGGTCAGATACCACCAGATAGAATAGTGCAGAAACGGTGCCCGAAAGCGGTTATATGGCTTTCGGGCACCGTTCGTTTAAGAAAGCGTTATTTCCATATGACATCGGCACTCTTTCTCGGAGCCGTGCGTCGGTAGGTAACGGCAGGATATCCAAGCAGCATAGAGGTCAGGATGGTTTTTTCGTCGGTTTCCAGCCAGCGGGCAATGGAGGGCGCGTTGGAGATCCGGGCAAGAAAACCATTATACATAGCTCCCAGCCCAAGAGAAAGAGCCATGTGTTCCGCATTCTGAGCAGCCATTCCCACATCAATGGGATATTCACAGGCAAAAAACAGAACGGCAGGTGCATTCCGGAACAGATAATCATCGGCGGGATTCTTTTTCTTGCGTCTGAAAAAATCCCGGTACCGTTCAATATCCACAGGGATATCATCGGGAGCGGAAATCAGACTTTTTTCGATATAGCTCCATACCAGCTCTTTCAGCTCCGGAAGTCTTTTCTGTACAAAGATCGGACGGATGCTCTGACGATTGCAGGCAGTGGCGGTATAGCGTATTGCCTCCATAAGCATCCGGGCTTTTTCCGGTTCAATCATGTCCGGTTTATACCGGCGGATACTGCGGCGTGCCTTCAATTCCCGAAGAAAGGCCTCTGCATCCAGAGGAAATCCTCCCGGCGGACAGGGCTCCATATCCGACATGTCGTATCCGGGGATGGAAATGGCCTCTTCCGGGCAGATGGCTGCGCAGTGTCCGCACTCCATGCAGTCGGAATAAGCGTTTGCCTTCCGGCTGTCGAGAAACAGGTTCAGGGAAGGGCAGTCCCTGACACAGGCGCCGCAGCCGATACATAAGGAATGGTCTATGGTGATCATATCAGATATCTCCTTTTCAACATTTACTGATATATCAACTATACGATATCCGGGGAGGTTTTTCAATTATTGAGGGAGGGATTG
>JALERW010000089.1 GCA_022763925.1 Lachnospiraceae bacterium | reverse complement strand
GAACTGCGGAGCGCGACGGGCTGCTTTGAGACCGTATTTCTTTCTCTCTTTCATTCTCGGATCTCTGGTCAGGTAACCAGCTTTCTTCAGAACCGGTCTGAAGTCTGCGTCTGCCTGAAGAAGAGCTCTTGCGATGCCATGTCTTACTGCACCGGCCTGTCCTGTGTATCCGCCGCCGTGAACATTCACGATCACGTCGAACTTATCAGCGGTCTCGGTAGCTACCAGGGGCTGACGAACAATAACCTTTAAGGTCTCAAGTCCGAAATAGTCATCAATGCTTCTCTTATTAACAGTAATAACACCGGTTCCCGGTACTAAATATACTCTTGCGATAGATTTTTTTCTTCTTCCTGTTCCGTAAAAACTTGCTTTAGCCAATGTAATTTACCTCCCTCTGATTAAAATGTCAGGACTTCCGGCTTCTGTGCCTCATGTCCGTGCTCTGCTCCGGCATATACAAAAAGCTTTTTGTACATGGTTCTTCCCAAAGGTCCCTTCGGAAGCATGCCCTTCACTGCGAGTTCAATTACCTTCTCCGGCTTCTTATCCATCATTTCTCTTAAAGTAGCTTCCTTCATACCGCCAACGTAATCAGAATGTCTGTAATAAACCTTCTGATCCATCTTCTTACCGGTTACTTTGATCTTGTCAGCGTTGATTACGATAACATAATCGCCGGTATCGATATGAGGAGTGAAGATTGCTTTGTTCTTACCTCTTAATACCTTTGCTACTTCTGATGCTAAACGACCTAATGTATATCCTGTAGCGTCAACTACATACCATTTTCTTTCAATTGTTGCTGGACTAGCCATGTAACTTTTCATCGGTTGACCTCCTTAAAAATATCTGCTTTTCTATAAGTAAAACATCTGATCCGGGGCTTTGGTTCAGATATTTCCATACATAACCACGCTAAAATAGTTTACTACACTCACCCTGGCGTGTCAACTCCTTTTTCAATTTTTCTCCGGAATTTTCTTTGAAAAATCCTCTTCCTTTTTCTCTTCCAGGAACTCCATTCCAATCAGAGTCAGTCCTCTGGCCGGGGCCGTAGGTCCCGCCGCCGAACGGCTTCTGGCATCCAGTATGTCCTTCACCTGCTCGGGAGGATATTTTCCTTCCGCAACCTCCATCAGCGTTCCTGCGATAATGCGGACCATATTGTAAAGAAAGCCGTCTCCGGTAATCCGGATCGTAATAATGGAGGAAGCCTCATCCTTCTGAATATCAATGGAGCGTACCGTACGCACCGTCGTCAGAGCCTGGGTTTTCACACTGCAGAAACTGGCAAAGTCATGCTCACCCACCAGATATTCTGCCCCCTTACGCATAAGGGAGAGATCCATTTTCCAGTAATTGAAATGCGTAAACAGCCGGTAATTGGGAACCGGATGGATCGTATTTAAAATTTTATACTCGTAAATTTTGCGGCATTTCTGCTTCCTCGGATGAAAGTCTGCCGCAACCTCTCTGGAATCCAGGATCTTGATATCCTCCGGAAGCCGCTGGTTCATGGCAAAGCTGATCTTCTCCCCGGGAATGCGGGCATTGGTGTCAAATACCGCCACATTTCCCAGCGCGTGAACGCCCGCATCCGTGCGGCTGGCGCCGATCACGCGGATCTCTTCTCCCAGAAGCCGGGAGAGATGATCATTCAGCACCTCTTCAATCGTAACATTATTCGGCTGAATCTGCCAGCCGCTGTAATTCGTTCCGTCATAGGCAACGGTCAGCATGACCCGCTTCATCCGTACGCACATCCCTTCTCACCCGGAGCATTTAAAAATGTCTGGCAATCAGCCATACGAGAACCAGATACCCAATCAGCAGAGCATATGCCAGATAATCCCTCTTTTCATACAGCAGGGGCTTCATCTTTGTTCTTCCCTCTCCGCCCCGATAGCATCTGGCCTCCATCGCCATGGCAAGGTCGCTGGCCCGGCGGAAGGCCGAAATAAAGAGCG
This sequence comes from Lachnospiraceae bacterium, assembly GCA_022763925.1. Classification (GTDB taxonomy): domain Bacteria; phylum Bacillota; class Clostridia; order Lachnospirales; family Lachnospiraceae; genus JAGTTR01. The sequence continues at coordinate 12,330 of JALERW010000089.1, read as the reverse complement.
GCACCAGAAGCGGCACCATATTCCTTGCCCGCTGAATCAGATTTCCGTTCTCGAAATCCGCCCCCCTGGCCATCTGCGCTTTCATGATCTTATCCGTTTCCTCCAGAAGGATAGGAATGAACCGAAGCGCGATGGACATCATCATGGCAATCTCATGCACCGGCACCCGAAGCAGCTTCAGCGGTCCAAGTACGCGCTCCAGACCGTCTGTCAGATCATTTGGCGTTGTCGTCAGTGTCATAATGGAGGAGCCAATAATCAGGTAAATCAGGCGCACCGCCATAAAGCCGGCCTGGGAAAGTCCTTCCCTAGTCACCTTCACCAGCCCGAAGTCCCACAGGACCTCTCCCGGTACAATAAACATATTAAAAATCACCGTTATAAGCAGAAGAATGATGATCGCCTTCAGGCCCTTGATCATATAGCGGAACGGAACCCTGGAAAGAACGATCACCGCAGCCAGAAAAGCGGTTGCTGCCGCATAGCCCGGCCAGTTTTTAAACAGGAACAGCGAAACGATAAACGCTACGGTACCGATCAGCTTGGTACGCGGATCCAGCTTGTGAAGGACAGAATCCGCCGGATAGTACTGTCCCAGTGTAATATCTCTTATCATACGCTGCCACCTGCCTTATCCGGGGATTTTCCCTGCCTGAGCGCCTCAAGAATCGCATCCCTTGCTTCTTCCACCGTCGTCACATCCGTACGCACGGGAAGACCTCTCTCTTTCAGGCGATTTACCACATAGGTCACCTGCGGTGCTGCAAGGCCAACCTGCTCCAGCTTCTGATAATGGGCAAATACCGCTTTCGGAGCATCATCAAACAGAACCTCTCCGCGGTTCATGACGATGATGCGTTCCACGTATCTTGCCACATCCTCCATACTGTGAGAGACAAGGATCACCGTAATATGCTTCTCCTCATGGAGCTTTGCAATCAACCCGAGAATCTCATCTCTGCCTCTGGGATCCAGACCTGCTGTGGGCTCGTCCAGGATCAGAATTTCCGGTTCCATGGCAAGCACGCCTGCGATAGCCACCCTTCGCTTCTGACCTCCGGAAAGATCAAAGGGAGACCAGTGATAGAGGTCCTCGGAAATCCCTGTAAGTCTCAGCGCCTCCTTTGCCCTTGCGGCAGTCTCCTCTCCGGAAAGCCCCTGGTTTTTCGGTCCAAAACAGACATCGCTCAGAACATCCACCTCAAACAGCTGATGCTCCGGATACTGAAATACCAGACCGACCTTCGCCCGAAGTTTTCTCATATCATAATCCTTTTCGTAAATATTTTCCCCGTTAAACAGAATCCTTCCGTCTGTCGCCCGAAGAAGCCCGTTCAGATGCTGGGTCAGCGTAGACTTACCCGATCCGGTATGCCCGATCAGGCCGATAAATTCCCCGTCCTCAATCGTCAGATTGATATCCTTCAGCGCCTGCATCTGATAAGCGGTATTTTCTGCATATATATAATTCAGATGTTCTATTTTCATCGACATAATTCATTCACCAGCTCATCTATCGTAAGAATGCCGTCCGAAAGCTCCACGCCCCTGCACTTCAGCTCATGGGCCAGAAGCGTCACCTGCGGCACATCCAGGCAATAGCTTTTCAGCTCATCCACTCTGGAAAAGATCTCCCGCGGAGTTCCCTGCATCACGATTTTCCCGTCATCCATTACGATCACCTTATCCGCATAGACAACCTCTTCCATGTAGTGGGTAATCAGAATCACCGTTACCTCCTCCACCTGGTTCAGGGCCCGGACCGTCCGGATCACTTCCCTGCGTCCGTTGGGATCCAGCATGGCCGTCGGTTCATCCAGGACAATGCATTCCGGATGCATGGCCACAACCCCTGCGATGGCCACACGCTGCTTCTGTCCTCCGGACAGCTTATTGGGAGAATGGTGCCGGTATTCCAGCATTCCCACTGCCTGAAGGCTTTCCTGTACCCGATCCCAGATCTCCAGCGACGGAACGCCAAGATTCTCCGGTCCGAAGCCCACGTCCTCCTCCACCACACTTCCGATAATCTGATTATCCGGATTCTGAAATACCATTCCGGCAGTCTGTCGGATGTTCCAGACCTCCTCTTCCTTCCCGGTGTCCCTTCCTCCGACCCACATCGTTCCGGAGGTCGGAGTCAGAATCGCATTAATATGCTTGGCAAGAGTGGATTTCCCGGAACCGTTGTGCCCCAGGATGGCAATAAACTCCCCCTTCCGGACATCCAGATCCACACCGTCCACGGCGCGTTTGACTTCCTCCACCTGTCCCTCATCGTCTTTCCTTATATATTCATGCACAAGCTGTGCTGCCTTTATAATTCCCATGATGCGCTCCTTCCTGTCGGATAGAATCACTCCCATTGTATACAACTCACTGAGATTTTGCAAGGAAAACAAAATCCCCAAAAGCCCCCGAAAGCTTCGCGGCCACCGCAAGAGAAGCCTGATTTTCGGGATGTACACAAATCTCCACCCTTGAAAGCTTAAGCGTATCCCTCGCATACTGAAGGACTCTTAACGAGGCAAGAAAGGCAAGCCCTCTTCCCTGCCATGGACGACGTATCAGATATCCCAGACAGACCGAAGCATTTCCCGTCCCCGTCTCTGTCACGTCCAGTCCCACATGTCCAATCAGTTCTCCGGTCACCGGATGCTCCAGAACATACATTCCGAAATCATAAAACTGATACATATGATCCACATAGCTGTTGAAAAAAGCCCGGTGATCCTCTCCCGAAAAAAAGGACGGCATATAGCGCAGCGCCTCCGGCTCCCCATACATGGAATGCACCGCCTCAAAATCTTCCTTTTTCATTTCCCGGAGTCTGAGTCTTACATCCCCCTCCTGCGCCAGCGGCACATCATCTGCCAGTGTCACGGGAATCCGAAAGGCCCTGTGGTGCACCTTCCCGGCAAACGCCCAGTCCACTTCCTCAAAGCCCTCCACTATGATATCGGCCAGGCTCAGATCCTGATTTCCGGAATCCGGATTATAAAATCCCATACAGGCTGCGCCCGCAGCCTTGGCCGCCCGGACGCCATTCGCGGAATCTTCCACGATCACGCATTCCTCCGGCTTTACACCAAGCTCCTTCATGGCCTTCTGAAACACATCGGGTGCCGGCTTCGGATGCTTCACATCCGCTCCGCTGACAATTTTGTCAAAGTACTCATAAAGTCCCACCGCCTTCAGTGTACGGATGATCAGCTCATAATAGGACGAAGAGGCTACGGCCAGCCGGATCCCGTGATTCTTCAGATCGAGGATAAATTCCCGGATTCCCGGAATTTCCCCATATCCGTCACGCGCAATGATGGCAGCCTCATGTTCCCTGATCCTTGCCCAATTCTCCTCTGCGCGGATATCCACTCCATATACATCCAGAAGGATTCCCCTCAGCCGCTCAGTTGTGGATCCGATACAGGGCGCATATATCTCATAGGAAAGCTCCATGCCCAGTTCTCTGAAAAATTCCTGATACATCCGAAAATGAATCGGCTCCGTATTGACCAGTACTCCATCCATATCAAATATCACACTTTTAAACATGACGCTTCTCCTTTTCTTCTCTCATCCGGTGCAAGAAACTTCTTTCACTATACCTGCTGCCGTATGAAATTTCAACCGTATTCCCATCAGAATTTGAGCTTCTCATTCTTTTTTCTTTACGGACGCTTCCGGATAGAGTACAATAAAATGGTCCGGAATTCCGGACCAGATACATGTAAGAAAATTTAATGAAAGAAAGGGTGTCAGTTATGGCAACAAATCCTATCGTTACCATTGAAATGGAAAACGGCGATATTATGAAAGCAGAACTGTATCCGGACATCGCGCCGAATACCGTTAACAACTTTATCTTCCTTGTGAAAAAGGGCTTTTACGACGGGCTGATCTTCCACCGCGTCATCAGAGGCTTTATGATCCAGGGCGGATGCCCTCAGGGAACCGGCATGGGCGGCCCCGGCTACTGCATTAAGGGTGAATTCTCCAGCAACGGATTTCCCAACCCGTTGAAGCATACCCCCGGTGTTCTTTCCATGGCAAGAACCATGGCTCCGGACACTGCAGGCTCCCAGTTCTTCCTGATGCATGAGACCTCCCCCCATCTGGACGGAGAATATGCCGCATTCGGAAAGGTCATTGAAGGGCTGGATATCGTGGACAAGATCGCAAGCGTACGCACGGACTACTCTGACCGCCCGCTGAAAAAGCAGGTCATCAAATCCATGACCGTGGATACCTTCGGTGTGGATTATCCGGAACCGGAGAAATGCTGATCTGAGTCCGACTGATTTTCACAGCACAAACACAAAAGGCCGGAACCGTCATACACAGAAGAGCAGGCACAGCTCACATGCCCTGTCTTCTCTGTATGATGGTTCCGGCCCGTTTTATTTTTCATGGGTTCCCCCTGTACACTGACGCCATGAAGAAAAAATTATTCCCGGAACATTTCCGTGGATAAATACCGCTCTCCGGTGTCCGGCAACAGAACCACGATCTTCTTCCCTGCATTTTCCGGCCGTCTGGAAACGGCAACCGCTGCACACAGTGCCGCCCCGGAGGATATTCCAACCAGAAGCCCTTCTGTTCCTGCCATATCCCGTCCTGCAGCGAAGGCATCCTCACTCTCCACCGTCAGAACCTCATCACAAACGTCCATATCCAGTGTCTCCGGGATGAAATTTGCCCCGATCCCCTGTATTTTATGGGGACCCGCATACCCTTTGGTCAGCAGCGGAGAATCCGCAGGCTCTACACCGATCACCCGGACCGCAGGATTCTTCTCCTTCAGGTACTTTCCGGTCCCAGAGAGTGTTCCCCCGGTTCCGATCGAAGCAATAAAAATATCCACCTGCCCATCGGTGTCCTCCCATATTTCCGGACCGGTAGTCTTATAATGGGCAGCCGGATTCGCCGGATTGGTAAACTGCCCGGCCACCATGGAATCCGGAATCTTTTCTGCCAGCTCCTCTGCCTTCTCTACCGCTCCCGCCATGCCTCTGGCCCCTTCCGTCAGAACCAGCTCTGCGCCATAAGCCTTCAGCAGGTTTCTCCGTTCCATACTCATGCTGTCCGGCATGACGATCACAGTGCGGTAGCCTTTGGAAGCAGCAATTGCCGCCAGGCCCACTCCGGTATTTCCGCTGGTAGGCTCAATGATAACCGAACCAGGCTTCAGACGGCCTCTTTTTTCCGCATCCTCAATCATTTCCAGTGCCACCCGGTCCTTGGCGCTCCCCGCCGGATTGAAAGCCTCCAGTTTTGCATAAATCTCCGCTTCTGCCTTATATTTCTTTGCAAAGCCCGACAGCCTCAACAACGGTGTATGTCCCACCAGCTCTTCCACACTGTTATATATGTTTCCCATGCATGTTCTTCCCCTTTCTTCCAAAGCTATGCCTGCTTTTCTATTCCTCCCCGGAACCGAAGAGCAGCTCTTTTAAATATGCCCGGTTCTTTTCCAGATCCGGCACAAGTACCTGCATATCCCGTATCGTCTGATTTTCATAGCCTCCGTCAACCGGAAGACGATAGGTCTCTATATTCCCCTCATCCAGGCTTATGGCTGTCAGCCCGAGACTCAGCATGTCACCGATGCCAATATCCGTATCCAGCATGGGATAAATATCCTTGGCCAGACTCAGCATCTTTACCTTGCCCTGACCTTTTACTTTCCGGAATACCGTCATAAGCACATTCCGCTGGCGCTCTGTCCGTTCAAAATCCGAATTTCCCACCTGACGGATTCTGGAATATGCCAGCGCCTGCTCTCCGTTCAGTGTCTGAACTCCGGCAGCCAGCGTCCACCCGTTCTGCCAGTAAGCGGTATTGAGATAATCCGCCTCCGCCTGGCTCAGTTCAATGTCCACACCGTCCACCTTATCTATGATGGTCTTGAAGCTTTCGAAATCGATCTGAACATTTCCGTCTATTTTTACCTGAAAATTCTGTTCCACCGTTTTCTCCAGCAGATCAATTCCTCCCAGGGAATAGGAGGCATTGATCCGGTTATCTTCATAACCGGGAATCGAAACATACATATCGCGCATCAGCGAAACGATCTTTACCTTATGCGTATCCTTATTCACTGAAACAAGCATCATGGAGTCCGAACGGCTGCCTTCTACCTCTTCCCGCCCGTCCTGCCCTACCAGCAGAATATTGATAACACCCTTTCCGGAGGCAAGTCCCGCTTCACTTCCGATCCCCAGCTTTCCAAATATGCTTCCTCCGAACACAACAAATACTACCAGCAGTACAATAATAATCCCGATGATCCCGCCAATGTATTTTATCAGCCTCTCGGAGAAAAACGGTTTTTCTTCCTTCTGATCATAGCTTCCGCTATCTCTGGCTTCGCTTTCATATCTGCTTTCCCTTCGGTCATCCTCTCTACGGTCATACCGGGCCTCGTCCCTTCGGTCACCCCGACGTTCTCTTCTTACCTCTTCTCTCCGGTCACCTCTGCGGTCATTTCTGCTGTCATTTCTACGGTTATTTCTGTAACTGTCCTCCCGGCTTCTTTCCTCTCCCTGCCGTCTTGCCGGTCCGGAATGCCCGCCTGTTTCACGATTTCGGGATCTCGTCCTCTGATCCTCTCTTCCGGAACCGGAAACCTCCTGCCTGCGGCTCTGTGCCTCCAGATACTCGATTTCTCTGTACTTCTCCTCAATCAGGCGCTCAAGCTCCTCATCTGACGAAACAGTACCTTCCACATGACGGCGTCTTGCGCGCTCTCTCCGCTCATCCTCCGGATAACGGCGCCTGGTTCCTTCCCCTTCCGGGCGACGGTGTCCCTGCCTGCGTTCTCTGGATTCTCGTGTATCTCTCTCCCGGGTATCCGGGTCCGTTCTCTTCTCCATGTCTCTCCCTCCTGCAATATCGCTATTTTATTCTACCCATTTTATTTCTGAAATTCAAGAAAGCTCACGATTTCTTAAGAAAATTCAGAATTTCTTCATCGAAAAAAGCGAATCTCCTCAAAGAAATCCGCTCTTTTCAACTTTATTTCCCCTGTTCAGAGAATCTCCTGTTCTGTTAAAACAGCTTCTCGCTGTACACGCCGGCTGCAATCAGCTCCCGGAACGCCTTCACCACATCCGCCTTATCTTCCTTATAGGTTACTCCAAACCAGCGGTCCCTGCTCTCCAGCATCTTTACCTGTACTTCACCTCCGGCAAGCATGTCACCTATAATCGTGGGAAGCAGATACTCCTTTTTGATCTCTCCCTCGGGCAGCTCTTTCAGGAATTTTACAAATCCTTCTTCCAGATAGTCCAGGAAATCCGGAGTCATTCCCCACATATTCATGGATACGTTGCTGGCCATGTCAATCCAACGGACGGAGCCGTCTGCCTGACGAACACCGGCCTTGCCGTCCATCTTCTCGATATTGGGCGTCTCATCAATCTTAATCAGATTGTCATTCTCATCCACCACGCATACGCCCCTGGTAACCGCTCCGTTGTCGCTCAGCGTATTTCCGAGAATGAATCCAGCCATACAGAAATGAAATACATCCGTCTTGTGCTCCGGCATCTGCAGCAGATAATCATGGATCTTTACAAACGCCTCTTTTCCATAATAATCATCTGCGTTGATGACTGCAAAGGGTTCCTTTATGATCCCCTTACAGGCAAGAACCGCCTGACCGGTTCCCCACGGCTTGGTACGGTCTGCCGGCTTTGTAAAGCCCTCCGGGAGATCGTCAAGCTCCTGGAACGCATAAGCCACATCCGCGATCTTCTCGATCCGGTTTCCGATAATCTCCCGGAAATCTTTCTCCAGATCCTTACGGATAATAAATACGATACGGTCAAAACCGGCTTCCAGTGCGTCTTTTATCGAATAGTCCATAATAATCTCGCCGTTCGGGCCTACAGGCTCCAGCTGCTTGATTCCCCCGCCGAACCGGCTTCCGATACCAGCCGCCATAATTGCAAGTGTTGTCTTCATATGTTCACCCTTCTGTCCCTTTCCGTGTGATTTCAATATATGCCGGCTGCCGCCGGCCAAACGCCCTTTGTCAAAGGTATTCTCTACTCAAATAATAGCAGATGAACCGGATTTGTACAATCCCTTTATTCCGGAGCTCTCCTGTTTCCTCCTGTTGCAAAAACACCCGACAGACTGTTCTACAGCCTCCCGGGTGTTTTTCACATGCTTCCTGTTATCCGTCAGGAATCAACTATTATACTAACTCAATGATAACTTCCATAGCTCCGTCACCTTTACGCTGACCGATCTTGATGATTCTTGTGTAACCACCATTGCGTCCTGCGTATTTCGGTGCAAGCTCTGTAAATAACTTATCTGTAAGATCTATTTCCTTCGTGTTCTTCTTCTTGCCGGCTGCAGCGGTCGGAACCTCTTTTACCGGGTAAAGAACCTTCAGCATCTGTCTTCTTGCATGAAGTCTGGAAGGCTGATCCTTTTTGATGCTCTTTTCCACTTCGTCATAAACGGTAACCTTCTTGCCGTCTACTACCTCTTTTACTCTCTTGCCGTTGGCATCCTTGCGCGGAACCTTAGCGGTTACGGTAACGGTATCGAAGTTGTCCTTTTCCTTGATTGCCAGTGCGATCAGTCCTTCAGCGATGCCGCGGATCTCCTTTGCCTTAGCTTCTGTGGTAACGATCTTTCCTCTGTAGATCAGGGATGTTACCTGGCTTCTGAGTAAAGCCTTTCTCTGACTGGAAGTTCTTCCGAGTTTTCTATATCCTGCCATTTTATTATTCCTCCATTTGTGGAACACTTACCCATGCGCTTCGGGCTTACTGGGCAAATGCTTATACTCCATAAATTTTTTAGTTATCATCGCTCGGATTCAGCTGTAATCCAAGCTCTTTCAGTTTCGCCAAAACTTCTTCCAGGGACTTGCGGCCCAGGTTGCGGACCTTCATCATGTCTTCGGAAGTGCGGTTGCAAAGCTCTTCAACCGTATTAATTCCGGCTCTCTTCAGACAGTTATAGGAACGAACCGACAGCTCAAGCTCATCGATGTTCATCTCTAAAACTTTCTCTTTCTCGTTGTCTTCTTTCTCGATCATGACCTCTGCCGTCTTTGCATTCTCAGACAGGTCAATGAAAAGACTCAGGTGTTCACTTAAGACTTTTGCCGCAAGGCTTACTGCCTCATCCGGAGCAAGTGTCCCGTTGGTGAACACATCCAAAGTAAGTTTATCGAAATCTGTAATCTGGCCGACACGGGTGTTCTCAACCGTCAGGTTGACACGCTCCACCGGAGTGTAGATGGAATCCACAGCGATCACGCCAATCGGCAGATCCTCCGTCTTATTCTTGTCAGCGCTTACATAGCCTCGTCCCTTTGTAATGGTAAGCTCCATGTATAACTTGCAGTCTGCACCACCGCTTAAGGTCGCAATCACCTGATCCTTGTTCAGGATCTCGATGTCCTGATCCACCTGGATATCTGCAGCCGTTACAACGCCCTCACCCTCGAATTCGATGTACGCTTTCTTGGGCTCAGCCGTCTCGCTGCTGTTCTTGATCGCAAGACTCTTGATATTCATGATGATCTCCGTCACATCTTCCTTCACTCCGGGAATGGAGCTGAATTCATGAAGGACACCGTCAATCTTGACCTGGCTTACTGCTGCACCCGGCAAAGAAGAGAGCATAATTCTTCTGAGAGAATTGCCCAGAGTTGTTCCATAGCCTCTCTCGAGCGGTTCAACTACAAATCTTCCATATTTCTTATCTTCTGAAATTTCAGCGATCTCAATTTTTGGTTTGTTAAAATCGAACATTACAAAGCCCCTCCTTAATTTTTGGGTTTATCATTTCCTGAGGGTATCATATTCTAACTAACAGCTATTATTTAGAATACAACTCGACGATAAGCATCTCGTTTACAGGTACATCAATTGCCTCTCTGGTCGGAAGCTCTTTCACTTCGCCCTTCAAGTTCTCCTGATCTGCAACCAGCCATTCCGGAACAAGTCTTCCGCCGGTTACCTCAAGGATATCTTTGTATCTCTGAGATCCTTTGCTCTTCTCTCTGATTTCGATCACATCACCAGCTTTAACAAGATAAGAAGGGATATTTACGCACTTGCCGTTTACTAATACGTGCTTGTGGTCAACGATCTGTCTTGCTTCCTTTCTTGTTCTTGCGAAACCAAGACGGAAGATTACGTTGTCCAGTCTGCTCTCAAGCATAACCATCAGGTTCTCACCGGTCATGCCTTTCATCTTATCTGCTTTCTTGTAGTAATTACGGAAAGGCTTTTCAAGCACTCCGTAAATGAATTTTGCTTTCTGCTTCTCGCGGAGCTGAAGAGCATACTCGCTCATCTTCTTGCCAGCTCTTGCGGACTGTCTGTTGGATTTCTTGTCAATTCCCAAATATACCGGATCCATTCCGAGGGATCTGCATCTTTTAAGGACCGGGGTTCTATTAACTGCCATTCTCTTCTACACCTCCTGATTAGACTCTTCTGCGTTTCGGCGGGCGGCATCCATTGTGAGGAACCGGGGTAACATCTTTGATGCTCAGAACCTCAAGGCCACATGCCTGAAGTGCACGGATAGCTGCTTCACGTCCTGAACCAGGACCCTTTACAAATACGTCAACAGTCTTTAAACCGTGCGGTAATGCTGCCTTTGTAGCAGTCTCTGCAGCCATCTGTGCTGCATAAGGGGTAGATTTCCTTGAACCTCTAAAACCAAGACCACCAGCACTTGCCCAGGATAATGCGTTTCCTTCTGTATCGGTTAAGGTAACGATCGTGTTGTTAAAGGAAGACTGGATATGTGCCTGTCCACGTTCAACGTTTTTTCTAACGCGCTTTTTTGTCACTTTTTTTGCAACTTTTTTCGCCATTTTCTAAACTAACCTACGCTTTCTTATAATCTATGAATATTAACATGTAATACACTCATCTCAGGCCGCGCTTATCAGCCGGCTTTCGCCAAGTGCTTTATTTCTTCTTGTTTGCAACTGTTCTCTTCGGACCTTTTCTTGTTCTTGCATTGGTCTTTGTCTTCTGACCGCGAACCGGAAGTCCTTTTCTGTGACGGATTCCTCTGTAGCATCCGATCTCCTGCAGTCTCTTGATATTCATGGCAACTTCTCTTCTTAAGTCACCCTCTACCATATACTGCTCATCGATTACAGCGCTGAGTCTCTTTACCTCATCGTCTGTCAGGTCTCTGACACGGGTATCCGGATTAACATTTGCTGCTTCTAAAATTTTGTTGGCACTTGCTCTACCGATACCGTAGATGTAAGTTAAGCCAATTTCTGCACGTTTTTCTCTTGGTAAGTCTACACCAGCAATACGAGCCATTTGATTATTCCTCCATTTTCTAAGCGATGTCCATAACGCAGCTCACTGCTTGCGGGGCAGTGCCTGAAATGTGTGCGCACTTCCATGCTTCGCATCATATTGTTCCTAATTGAGGTGCCTTAGATCGAAGCACCCAATCGGGTAAATACCCGATCTTTCCGATACTGATAACACGTTCTCGGTATTAAGCAATATCCTCCGTGAATAATCTTCAGTGGGCATGCTACCTCCCACATTGCCTGAAAAGCGATTATCAGGCGCGAATATATTCTTCATCCGGAAACGGAATTCTTCCCGGACGTTTCGCGGTTCCATCCCCAGCAAGGATCTGACTTCACCGCTTGATCAGCAGAAACAACGCATCCGCGCGTTCATGCTGCAGCCGCACAAATCGTTTTGGAAACCCGGGCGATTACCCCTGTCTCTGTTTGTGTTTTGGATTTTCACAAATAATTCTGATGCTGCCTTTTCTCTTGATTACTTTGCACTTTTCGCAAATCGGCTTTACAGATGATCTAACCTTCATGGAAAACCCTCCTTTCCTATCTTCGGACTCCCGCAGACGGGATAATTCAGAGAAACGCTGCCTCTTCCCCTCAAAATCCGGAAGTCTTACGGATTTTTTTGCAGGAAAAAACAGACGTACCCAAAAACGTCCGAACTATATTCTATCAAAAATATTCCTATATTGCAAGTAAAACTTTCCACAAAAATAGGCGGTTTTTCTCTTCTTTATTGGTTATTTGGCGTGAAAAGACCGGGAAGTATGCCTGCCTCCCGGTCTGAGCCGTAACTGCTCCCATGGAGCAGCTGACATTTATCCTATTTATCTCTCCAGATAATTCTTCCCTTTGATAAATCATAGGGAGAAAGCTCCAGAGTCACCTTGTCACCCGGAAGGATCCGGATATAGTTCATGCGAAGCTTACCGCTTATCGTCGCAAGTACCTTGTGACCGTTCTCCAGCTCCACCTGGAAAAACGCATTGGGAAGCTTTTCTTTTACA
>JALERW010000079.1 GCA_022763925.1 Lachnospiraceae bacterium | reverse complement strand
GCACCCTGCAGTGCGCCCGCTATAACGTGATCAAGTTCCGTCCGGAGACGATTAAGGACGAGAATGTTTTAAGGCTTGGCTCATCTCTTAGTATTGAACAGACGGAAAGCGGAGGACTGATCATCGGCGGAACCCGTGAGCTGGTGGGCTATGACCGGGAAAATTCTCTGGAAGCGATTGAGGCGATCCTGAAGCGGGCAGTCCGGTTCTTCCCGGCACTGAAGGATGTTTGTTTCATCCGGGCATTTGCAGGACTTCGCCCGTATACGCCGGACGGCCTGGCAATCATCGGAAAGGTGGACTGCCTGGAAGGCTTTTATATGGCAGCAGGACATGAGGGAGACGGCATTGCCCTTTCGCCCATTACAGGAAAACTTCTGGCGGAGCAGATCGTATACGGAAAAGAGTCCTATTCCCTGGAACCATTCAGCCCCAACCGTTTTCTGAAAGCATAGGGCAGAACGGATAAGAAAAAGAAATAATGAAGTATTGGCAAAGCGGCATAGATCGGAAGGAGGATATGCCGCTTCCTTTTTTGCAGAGGAGATGATGAAATGAAACTGAAAAGTATAAAAACCGCTATTGTAGATATACCTTTAAAACGCCCGCATGTGATGTCTCTTATGACGGTGCATGAGGTAAATTATCTCTTCGTGTTTGCGCAGAGCAGCGATGGGACTGTTGGCTACGGGGAGGCTGCTTTCCTTGGAGGGCCGACCTGGTCCGAGGAAAGCGTGGAGTCTGCAAAGGCAGCTGTGGAGCTTTATCTTGCTCCTTATCTTGTGGGAAAGGATTTTCGAAGGCTGGAAGAAATGAGAAGCCTGATGGATCAGCTGGTGAGGGGAAATCACTTTGCCAAGGCTGCAGTGGAAATGGCGCTGTTTGACCTGACCGGAAAGGTGCAGGGACTGCCGGTGTATGACCTGATCGGAGGAAAGGTTCGGGATGAGATCCCGCTGAGCTGGTCGCTGGCCTCCGGGGATCCGGAAGCGGAGGAAAGAGAAGCCGGGGAGATGATTGATAAGGGAGGATATATTTTCAAATTCAAGACCGGTCTTCTTTCTCCTGAGGAGGATATTGAACGGGTTCGAAATATCCGCAGGACCTTCGGGGATACGATCCGGCTGCGTATAGATGCCAATCAGGGCTGGAACCGGGGGGATGCAATCCGGGCCATCCGGGGCATGGAACCCTTCCGTCTGGATTTCGCGGAGCAGCCGGTGCCCAAGGAGGATATAGACGGACTGTCAGCCATTGCCCGTTCGGTCTCTGTCCCGCTCCTGGCGGATGAAAGTCTGGACTCTGTACAGAATGCCATACAGCTGGTAAAGAAGGATGCAGTGGGAATGTTCGGCCTGAAGCTTACAAAGGCCGGAGGAATCCTCGGGGCCAAGAGACTTGCTGCGATCGCGGAGGCGGCTGGCTATCCGTGTTATGTGGGATGTATGATCGAGACTGGTGTGGGAAATGCCGCGTATCTTCATATGGCGGTGTCCACACCCAGGTGACCATGGGCTGTGAACTGTTCGGACCGATGCTTCTTTCGGATACCATTACGACAGAGGAACCGGAATATGGCCGCGGAACCATCGCCCTTACAAAAGCGAGACCCGGTCTGGGAGTGGAGATCGACCCGAAGCAGTTTGAAAAATACAGAAGAAAAAGCTGTTAAGAGAGGGTTTTCTTCCACGGAAAGCGTAGTTTCTTCTCCGGAAAGCTTAGTTTCGTCTTGAAGAAATCTTCAAACTGTGCTTTAATGAAGTATAATACTGCAGTTTCCTGGGAGCTGATCCCGGACTGCAGCAGTTCCCGGATGATTCCGGGAACAGAAAAAAGAGGTGCGGTGAGGAAATGTCGGGCAGCCACAGAGACGGATTTATTCCGATACAGAAGTGTTATCCGGATGAATATCAGGAATATCGGGTTTCAGGTGAATATTGGAATAACGGTTTTCTGCCGATTCAGGTGTTCCGTATCCGTTTTCGGAAGAAAACCAAAATGGTGCTGTATCCC
>JALERW010000078.1 GCA_022763925.1 Lachnospiraceae bacterium | reverse complement strand
CTCAGGTGCCCTGGTAGCGACCCGCGTACTTGGCCGTGCAGGTGCACTCCTTCTGGCCTACGGGGGCGTGAAGGAGGTATATGCGGACATCATCAGTATTCCGGCTGTGGAATGTCTTCGCAGCAACAGTGTAAAGGTAACCTTTTCCGAGCTGAGAGATAATCTGAGCGATCTTCCGGAAACCGACGCTGCAGATCTGGAGCAGAAATGTCTGGATATTCTGTCTCCCTTCCAGGCATATGAGCTGATGGATCAGATGATTCCCCACTGATATGTCAGGAGCCCGAAAACAGCTGTGCCTGATGCACACCGTTTCCGGGCTCAATTTTTTAGCCTTTATCCTGTTCTTCTGCAAGCGCCCGATGCTGTTTCGCATTTTCCACGTATTCCACGGCGCTTTCTTTTATTCCCTGCTTTTCCTCTTCTGTCAGCTCCCGTATTACCTTCGCAGGACTCCCAAAGGCCATCATGCCGTCCGGAACCGACTGTTTTCCTGTAACCAGTGAGCCTGCTCCAATCAGGCAGCCCTTTCCGATCCTGGCTCCGCTCAGTATGATCGCTCCCATTCCGATCATGGTATCATCCCCGATCACACAGCCATGAACGATCGCTCCATGCCCGACCACAACACCATTTCCTATCTCAAGCGGAGAATCCGCATCCACATGAAGGATCGCTCCGTCCTGAATATTCGTTCCTTTCCCGATCACAACAGAATTGCTGTCTCCCCGTATGACCGCATGATACCAGACGGAGGAATCTGCTCCTATTTCCACATCTCCTGTGATCCGCGCGTCTTCCGCCGCAAACACACTTTTATGAATCCTAGGTTTTTTCATACCGCACCTCTTTTCTACTGTTTTCCTGTACTGCCATAGCCGCCCCGGTCCGCATGCTCCTCAAGCGAAGCCTCCTCAAACACAATGGTCGGCTGATTTTCCATGATCCGGAACTGACAGATACGGTCGTTCACCTCAATCACCGTATCCCTAAGCGCATATGCAGGAAAAAACCACTGGTCATTGGGGCCGCAGTAGGTATTGTCAATGATCCCCATGGAATTCACCTGAATGATCCCGAAATTTTTAAACGTACTGCTTCTTGGAACCACATGAGCCTCATAACCCTCCGGGAGAGCCATGGCAACACCCAGAGGTATGAGCTGAAACTCCCCCTTCTTCAGTTCCACCCGCTGTGCCGCCCGAAGATCTATCCAGTCCGACTTTCCCCCGATATAGGTGAGCTTTTCTATCTTATCCGTGAAATATTTGATCTTGATTTTTTCCATAGGTATCTTCTCCCTCTGTTTTTTCTATTCGTCATGCAGCACCACAGTTCCTGCTTCCAGGCTTTTTACAACATCGATCACTCTTTGATTGGCGCTGCCTCTCCAGTGAAGAGCCAGATCCATTTCTTGCTTATGGAACTCTCCGTCCACCAGCACATCCACATACTGCAGGATGGGATATCCGCAGATATCCTCCCATGTATCTCCGGTATACAGCCAGACTGTCTTATCCGGATATTTTTCCCGGATTTCCATTGCAAGCTGCCGTACCTGGCGGTGATTGGACGGATGCAGCGGATCTCCTCCGCTGAATGTGATTCCGCTGATATAGTCCTTATCAAGCTCCGCAAACAGTTCTTCCTTCGCTGTCTGATCAAAAGGCAGCCCGCCGTTTGGGTCCCAGGTCACCGGATTCTGACACCCCTCACAGCAATGACTGCAGCCGGCCAGCCACAGCACCACCCTTAAACCGTCACCGTTTTTCATATCATCCGTTGTTATATTATGATACCGCATCACTCAGGTCCTCCCCGTCATTTGTCATGTGCGCATGGCTGAACTGGTTTACATACTCTTCCTTTCGGCTATCTCGGCCATTTTTGCCGCATTCAGTCTGGTATCTCCCTTTACTCTGGAGTAGGACAGATAACCGTTCATCCGGTCGATCTTTGTCAGATTTCTGCTTCCGCATTTCGGGCACACATCCATCTCAAGCTCCTCATGCCCACAGTCATCACAGTAGGCCAGGGAAAGATTGACCCCCTCATACAGCCCCATCTTCATGGCACGGCGCACCAGGGTCTTGATCGCCTCGAAATTATAGGAAATCGGATATTTTACATACTGGATCTTACCGCCGTTGCAGAGTTCCCAGAAGCGGTGCTCCAGATTCTGCTTCTGGATCGGTGTAATATCTTCCGTGACATGGCAGTGGAAGCTGTTGCTCACATACTCCCGGTCAGACACGTTTTCGATAATTCCATACTTTTTACGGAACTGCTGTACCTGAAGGCCGCAGAGCGATTCCGCCGGTGTCCCGTAAATGGCATACAGATGCCCGTCCTCTTCCTTGAATTCATTGACCTTCTGATTGATATATTCCAGGACCTCCAGAGCAAACTGCCCGTCCTCGGCCAGGGATTTCTTATTATACAGCTGCTGCAATTCATTGAGGGCGGTGATCCCGAAGGATGCGGTCGCAGATTTGAGGAGGGGCTTGATCTTGTCATGAAGGCCCAGATGCCCTCCATAAAAGCCCCCCTCGCAGTATGCCAGCGGATTGGTGGAGGCACGCATTTCCCCTAGATATTCATAAGTCCGTTTATGAAGCTCCCGGATCAGATGAAGATAGTAATCCAGAACCTCATAAAAATCCCTGCTTTCCTGTCTGGATTTTGCCAGGATCATGGGAAGGTGAAGGCTGATGGCTCCGATATTAAACCGCCCCACAAATACCGGCCGATCATTCTCATCCTTCGGATGCATACCGCCCTCCCTGTACCAGGGAGACAGAAACGCACGGCAGCCCATGGGACTTACGATCTCCCCGTACTGTTTGTACATTCCCGCCACATAGCCCTGCCCGGTCAGGCTCAGCCAGTCCGGATACATGGTTCTTGCCGAACAGCGGATCCCCGCTTCAAAAACGTCTTCCAGCGGACCGCCCGGCCCATGCAGGTTCTCGTCATAAAGGAAGACGATCTTGGGGAACAGTACCGGCTTTTTATGTCCTGCCTTTCCCTGACCGATCCTGCGCACATCCAGCATCTTGATGGAAGCCATTCTGGCGAAGCGGCCAGTTCCGGTTCCGATGGTTACGGTTATGAACGGATAGTCTCCCCTGCTGGAGGAAACCGAATTAAACTTATACTCCCAGCCCTGAAAGCCCTGTTCAAAATCACGCTCCACATCTGCCCAGGCAATCTTTTTCGCCTTCTCCTCCCCGATGCCTAGCCCGGTATATTTCCGAATATATTTTTCATAGGATTTCTCCGCATAGGGTTCAAGGATTAAATCCGCGCTCGGCACCGTAAAGCCGCCGTACTGCTGGCTCGCCGCACTCAGCACGATATCACCGATCACGTCAAAGGCCGTATCCAGGGTCTTCGGCTCATTATACCATAGATTTCCCATCTCAAAGCCGCCGGACAGTACACTCTTCACATCGAACAGACAGCAGTTCATTGTATCCCGGCGGGCAGACATATCATGAATATAAATATAGCCGTCACGGCAGGCCTGTATCTCTTCTGTCGTCATAAAAAATTTCTGATACAGCTCCTTGTTCAGCTGATTGAAAATCAGGCTGCGCTTGGTGGATACCAGGGCAGAATCTGTGTTGGAATTTTCCTTATCCCCGATATACATGATCGACTGGCTCTTCTTATAGACTTCATCTAGCATCTGCACAAAATCCTGCTTGTAATTCCGGTAATCCCGATAACTCTTGGCAACCGTCGGGTTCACACGCTCTAAAGCGCCCTCAACGATATTGTGCATCTGAGCGATCTTTACTTCCTTAAGCCCCATCTCCTGTACCTTATTCTCCACAAATTCACAGATGAAACCCAGCTCCTCCTCCGTAAAAGTGATCAGCGCGCGGTATGCAGACTTATTCACAGCTACAACAACCTTCTGAACATTAAAGTCTTCCCGTGTCCCGTCCTTCTTTATTACTTTTACATCCTTCAGATCTGCCATATCCTTTTTCCCTCCGGTTAAATCCGTTCTGCTTTTATTGAAACACTACATTTAGTATTCTTATATTCCGTTTCACACTATATTGTGTGTACGGACATAATCTTACCATCAAACGAACTTACCGTCAAGGCCATCCTTGCAGAACATTCCCCGAAATAAATATCATTGCAGTTTATAGGCCGCCACCTTCGTTTTCTTTGCTTCGGTATCATCGTCTTTATATCGTTCGACGGTATATTCCATGCCACAGTGCTGCAGACACAGGTCAAGGAAACAAAGAAAAATCCCCATATCGATCCTGTTATAGAAAGATACCTTATCAGCCGGCATGATTCCACTCCTGCCCTGCTTTCTGTATCGGTATATATTTATGCCGGCATCTGTGTTTTCTGCTATCCATGGCTGTGAATTGCAGGCGCTGGGAGCAAACCTGACGATTTCGGTTACCCCCGGTATCGGTCTGCCGGTCCATATTTCATCGATTGGCTTCCTTTTGCTTCGGAACATATCTTTCCGGAATTTTTTCTCATCATCGACTCTCGACATTGCGATCATAATCACAAAATCAAGTCCGTCCCAGGACAGCTCCTCTGTTTTTCCAATGCCGAACCAGAGAGTACCGATATTTTTTGATACAAGATAAAGATCCAGCTGCTCGCCCAGATATCCGATATTCTGTAAATAATTCTCTTTTTTCTCACTGTACAGCAAAATGCAGTATTCCTGCCCTCTTCTGCACGTTGTTTCTTTGGCAGGAACAATCCGGATCGCCGTTCTTATATCGGGACACAGGGGCAGAAAGGTTTTGTATGCTTCCTGAATTTGTTCCAGCTCGTCGGAAGAAATAGAAGCATCTCCGATATTTCTGAACAGATGAAAGGATTTCCTCTTAAATATCATGTCATATAACGCTTTATCCAACGGCATATTTCTGAAAAACACCTCCCTGATTGATTCTAATTATCTGATCCTGTACGGCTCTCTTGTTCCTCTGCGTTTTTCTTACACAGTTATTTTACAAAATTCTGCCTTTTCCCGCCATGGGAATTTTCAGCGTAATGTGTCTGTTTTTCAGTATTGGCAACGAAAAATACTGGTGCCCTGGTTCTGGCTGCAGTGAATAAACTACGCTGCCATGCCTAATGTGAAGCATGCGGCCGGGTTTTTGATGTGGATATGGATTTCGTCACCGGTCTTGAGAACGGCATCAGGGATCCGCATGGATTTCATTTTACCGGTTATGACATCCTGTTTCATGGAGTCTGCCGGAATGCAAAAAGCATCAGGATTCCGATCAGGAATAAATGATTCCTGGAAAAAGCGCGGAGACGAGCGTTTTCATGAATCAAACGAAAAGGAGGATTATTATGCGAAGCATTACTGCATTAGACCTGCAGTACGCACACCGTTTTTATGGGTTCAAAGAAGAAGCCCAGTATCTGCATGGACATACCGGTGTTCTGACCATCGAAGTTGAGGACATTATTGAAGAGGGCGTAAGTATGGTTTTTCCCTGCAATGAAATCCAGAAGACCGCATGGGGAATTCTGAAGAATTTCGATCATGTCCTGATTCTGAGAGATGAAAGGCCCGGCGTTCAAAACGGAGCTGGCCACTGCTTACCCTGATTGCCGCCTGGTGGTGACAAAGGAAACCATGACTGTCGAAGGCATGATCAAGATCGTCTATGAGCTTCTGAAGGATAAGCTGAATATTGCCAGGCTGACTTTCACAAGCGGCGTGAACACTGCATCTCAGGAATACAAGTCGGAAGGCACCGTTGACCGCTGTCCTCTGTGCGGTATCGCTCTGAACGAAAACGGCCTATGCCCGAAGTGCGGATACAAAAAACAGCAATTTTTCCATCATCAAAAAGAGAAAATATCCCATATAGGGCGGTGTTCATAAAACACTGAATCCTCCGTATGGTTGCAATCATACGGAGGATTGTTTTCAGGACGCACTACTCTCGACAGAGATCATAGACGTGCGCCCTTTAGTTCTTAAAGTTTTTTTCTTTTGCTCAACTCCCCGACAGATCGGATTTTTCCTTTCTCTAAAAATCGAAATTGTCTTAATCTCTTATTTGAGTTTGCAGTTCAATTCCAAACAAATAATATGTCCATTTCGTCACCCCTGGAAATTCATCTTCTGGCATAAAATTTCCCTTAATGTCAAAAGAGTACCCCAGACCAATATATTTACCAGAACCACCATCGGAAGCAAAGTCTGTACCAACACAAAAGACTGGCTTTTTAAAACTATGCACTCTGCTATAATCAACGACACCAATAGCAATCCACAACACAAGAATACAAATCATCACTATAATAGTTTTCTTTTTCATACGATCTCACCTATAAATTCAGAGTTGTAGATTTCTCCAGGCCATACAATTGACCTTGGGTCAATTGGGAGTTGTCGAATTCTTTTGAAAAATAACAATATATTAATTTGTGGCTCCATACTTTTTGATGCAATCATCACACCATTCTTTAACTTTTGCTCCAACTTCATCTGCTGATAAATCATCAACCATGAGTACATCAACATTTTCTCTTCCAATAAACCATTTCCTTTTCAATGGCATCATATTTTGTAAATGATGCTCAAAGAAATTACGACTTCTAGTATTATCATTCTCTTTATGTCTTCTTAGCACTTCGTCCGATGCATCTAAAAATAAAATTCTCGTTGGCATACATTTTCTGATTGCATCCAATTCACTTTTTAAAGCATTTTTTATTTCCCAATCAACTCCAATACTTTGGGGATAATTTAGAGTATAGAATTCAATCTCCTCAGCTCCAAAATCCATTATACTACAAGGATACTTTTTTGCTTTCTCATAACGACCCACTTCTTTTTCAAGCCAGAGTTTTTGTATTTCCAAATAATCTTCATAAATATTCTTATCAAGATTTCGTCTTTTTACCTCTTCAACGATATCACTATTGATTTCATAGCTGATATTAATATATGGAGCGTTTTCCTGTATATATCGAACTGCGGTTGTTTTTCCAACAGCCATACATCCTTGTAAAGACAATATCATATTCCCCCTCCTTTCATTCGAACAAAAAATAAATCTAACTACTCGACAACCTTTTAATTGTCTACCTCTTTCACCTCCAAAATCCAGCCACTTCGTGTCTGTCGTGCTTCGCACTTTTGATTTTGTCGGTATTGCGCCAGAAAAATTAAATACTCACTTCGTTCGTGCTTCCTTTTTCTTTGCGCGCGATAAATTCTAAGTTGTAGATGTCTCTTTCATAGAAAAATATCGAATTAACCTACTATTCAAAATCTTTGGGTATCTTGGCAAACTTCTGCAAAACGCTCTCCCCTAAGCTATCAGCTTCGAATAATTCT
>JALERW010000073.1 GCA_022763925.1 Lachnospiraceae bacterium | reverse complement strand
TTCAGGTGTTTCATTTACTCGTAATCGAGGATTAAAGATGGCACGAGGAGAATATATACTGTTTGTTGACAGTGATGACTGGGTGTCTGAACGATATGCTGATACACTACTTCATTTGGCTGAGAATTATCCGGAAACTCTTCCAATTTGTGGCCAATATTTTATTGACAAGGTTCATGGCCAAAAAAGAAACTATATATGGAGCGAATGTATTGGTGAGGTAAATATTATATTAGGACATGATTTTTTTGAATTGTCAGATAAATTCCTTCTGCAGCAGATTTGGAACAAGGTATTCAGACGTGATGTGATTGAACATTTTCATTTATACTTTGATGAAGAACAAAGTATGGGGGAAGATTTTCAGTTTGTATTAGACTATATGGAAGCAGCGAATATTAGAAAATGTGTGACAATCAACGAACCATTATACTATTATATCCGCTGGAATGAAGAATCTTTGATGAGTAACTTCGGCTTTATGCAGAATAAAGCAGAGTATAAGCGCATTGATCAGTTATATCGGATTTCTGGATTTTCTGATATTGATTTACTGGAACAGAAAAAGTATCAAGTAAGGCTGAACTATGTTTATCATATTACGAGAAATAAAAAGTTTTCAGTTAAAGAAAAAATAAATTATGTAGAACAAGTTATGCATGATGGTAATTGCAGTAAGTATTATTTGAATCAAAGAATACTACAAATCAAAGAATGGATGTTTCATAATAATTTTGGTTTAAAAATGATAAAAGAAAGTATGCAAAACAAAAAACGATGTTTCATATGCAAACAAAAAATAAAAAAAATCCGTTCTTTAATTAAACCAACAGATATTACAATTATATCTCAAAATTGTATTGGTGGTACGCTTTACCATGATCTTGGAATGAAATTTTTGTCACCTACAATTAATCTTTTTATTAAAGAACCGGATTTTATGCGGTTTGTATTGAACTTACATTATTATATAAGATGTCCATTGGAAATGCGGTGGGAAGAAGAATATCCTGTTGGAATACTGGATGATATAGAAATCCATTTTATGCATTATGAAACATGTAAGGAAGCAAAAGAACGGTGGAATAACCGAAAGTCAAGAATTAATTGGAAGAAAATTATTATATTGTGTACAGACAGAGATGAATTTGATGAAAAAGTGTATAGCCTGTGGAAGAACATACCTTATCCTAAAATTCTTTTTACAGCGCAACAGCAGTTTTCAAAAGATGCGGATAGTGTTTTTTTCTCACAATATAGCATGCAGGGCTGTGTACCTGATTTAATTCCTAATAGAGAATTTTATAAAGATGGTGTGATATTAAAGTATTTAAAAAATATGAAATAAAAAGCAGAGAGGGGATATATGCGTGAATTGAAATTTGTTTTGTCTGGTTTTTTTAAATCATTTTCTAAAAGAAATCTTAGAAGTTCCCAAGAATTTCCGATTGATTTTGTGGTTACATGGGTTGATGGAAACGATCCTGAATGGCAAAAAGAACGAAAGAAAACTTTGAAAATAACAGAAATTAATTCAAATGGCAATGGAGCGTGCCGATATCGTGATTGGTCCAGTTTTAAATATTGGTTTCGTGCGGTAGAAAAATTTGCTCCTTGGGTTAGGTACGTTTATTTGGTCACATGGGGGCATTTGCCGGTATGGTTAGACGTGGAATCACCTAAGTTGAAAATTATAAAACATGAGGATTATGTCCCTGCAAAATTTTTGCCGACTTATAATTGTCAGCCTTTAGAATTGAATTTATTTCGTATTCCTGGGTTAAGTGAACATTTTGTGTATTTTAATGATGATATGTTTTTGGCTCGTCCTGTGAAACCGGAGGATTTTTTTGTCAATGGAAAACCAGTACATAGTGCAATTGCGGTTCCCTGGGTCAATCGTGATAATGAGCTGCCGTATCATTTGTTTTTTAATACGTATGGAGTTGTAAATAGAAATAACGATATCTGTTCTTGTATAGAAGCACATCCAGAAAAATGGTTTTCCCATTTATATGGCAGAGCGATGCAGTTTAATATTCAGGCATATCAAAATAACGGCCTTCCGGGGATGCTTTTTTCACATATGGGGGTCCCTTTTTGTAGAACCTCAATGGAGAAAACCTGGAAAAAATATGAATCAGAAATGATAAGGACATGCGAGCATAAAGTAAGAGATATCACTCAAATTACGCATCAGATTTTTTCCATAGAAGATATTTTAAGTGGAAATTTTGAACCGGGAAAAAATAATTGGGGAATATGCGTTAATATTGAAGATACAGAAAGAATTAAAGAAGAGTATAAAACAAAGTATAGAAAAATGATTTGTTTATTTGATAAGGATAATATGAGTGATGCGGAAATTTCTTCTGTGGATAAAGGGTTGGTTCATCTTTTTGAGCAGATATTTCCAGAAAAATCTGGTTTTGAAAAGAGATGATTAGTGGAGGATGAATGTGTGAAAACATTTGGGAATAAGATAAAAAGATTGTTACATAAAAACTCAGCTCAAGAGGAAATGGAATATCGACTCAGACATGGGTTGACAGTAGGAGAAAATACGAATATCTATTCGATTGAAGGAATTGATGGTGCGTGGCCTTGGCTGATCAAAATCGGTAACAATGTTACTATTTCTACTGGTGTTATAATTCTTGCGCATGATGCAAGTACAAATGTAGTCCGATGTGGAACAAAATTAGGACATGTTATTATCGGCGATAACGTGTTTATAGGAGCGAGGTCGGTAGTTCTATGTAATACAAAGATTGGCGATAATGTGATTGTAGGAGCGGGGAGTGTTGTTACAGGAGATTTATTTGCTAACGGTGTTTATGCGGGAGTTCCGGCGAAATATATTTGTTCTATTGATGAATATCAAGAAAAATACTCCGAGCAGTTTAAGGTACGCCCCCATTTTGATCAGATTTATCATTGGGATAAATGGCCTGATGCGTCTCAGGAGGAACATGAAAGAATGTTTAAAGAACTTGAAGATGGTATTGGATTTGTATAATAAATTGAGCGCTGTATGGGGTTGATATCATATCAAATATTATCTGATTTAGTACTGATTCTTATGAATAGTGGTTTATCGGGGCAGTGTGTTGATATTTGTGACTGTGAAGGGAGAACAGGTGAAGAAGTTAAAGCTGATTTGTTTTACATTGCTGTTTTTAATGCTTTTGGCGGGATATGGATTCTACTGTTCAGTGTGCAAGCTGGAAAAAAGCAGTTATGTGATTCAAAATAGAAAAATCATAGAAGAATTTCGCATCCTTCAGCTTTCTGACCTTCATAACAGCACCTTTGGTCATAGTAACGAAAAGCTTCTTTCTCTGGTGTCTGCCCAATCTCCTGATTTGATCCTCATTACCGGAGATTTGTTGAATTCTGATGACGATCGGGTGGACATTGCATATGATTTGATTTCCGGCCTTTGTACCATAGCACCTGTTTATGTTTCTCTGGGCAATCATGAAGTGGAATATCAGGACAAATTTGGCGTTGATATTGCCGGGATGTACGAAGAAGCCGGGGCGGTTGTTCTGGAAAAAGAATATGTGGATATTTCCATTAACGGGCAGCAGCTTCGCATTGGCGGCATTTATGGGTATTGTCTGCCGGCCGAATATCTGTCAACCGGTGAGGCAGCTCCGGAGGAGTGCCGATTCCTTACAGAATTTCAGAATACGGAGCGATATACGATTCTGATGTGTCATATGCCGGCTTGCTGGATTGTGAATGATGGCATCAGCGAGTGGGATGTAGATTGTGTTTTTGCGGGGCATGCCCATGGCGGGCAGATCAGGATCCCTTTTATAGGCGGTCTTTGGGCGCCGGATCAGGGGTGGTTTCCCGGAAAAGAATGTGGGCTTTATTTTTCGGACGATGAGAGTAAAGTTATGGTATTATCAAGAGGTCTGGGCAGTACCGAAACAGTTCCCCGATTGAATAATATCCCGGAAGTTGTGGTTGTAGATTTTATGCCGAAGGAGAGCGGCAGATAAGGACAGGTATGGAACAGATACAGGTATTATTTTTGGATGCATTGAAAGCGGCGCTTAAAAACGAAAAGGTGACATGGGAGAATGGGATGGAACCGGGGGAGTGGATGGCTCTGTTCAATCTGGCGGAAGCGCACCATGTTCTGCCGATGATTTATGAAGCGGTATATGATTGCCCTGCCGCACAGAACATTGCTCCGCAGTTTTTTTCTCCCTACAAAAGAAGAACAGTTCAGGCGGTCACGCTGCAGACCATCAAAACCAGTGAGTTTCTGAAACTTATGCGGAAATTACGGGAGGCTGGGATCAAGCCGCTGGTTGTGAAGGGAATTATCTGCCGGAATTTGTATCATCAGCCGGATCACAGGATGTCCAGTGATGAAGACATTCTGATTCTGCCTGAGCAGTTCCCTGTCTGCCATAGGATTATGGCGGAGGATGGGATGTATCTGTTGGAACCGAAGCAGGATATATATAATGCATATGAGGTGTCCTACAGAAAGAACAACAGTCCTTTATATATAGAGCTCCATAAAAGCCTGTTTTCGCCGGAATCGGATGCGTATGGGGAATTCAACCAATTCTTTGAAGGAGCATTTGACCGGGCGGTGGAGGAGAATATCCAAAATGATAATGTTTGGACCATGGGATATACAGATCACCTGTTTTATTTGATATGCCATGCTTTCAAACATTTTCTCCACAGCGGTTTCGGCATCCGGCAGGTATGTGATATCATTCTGTTTGCAAATCGGTATGGCAGTGAAATTGATTGGAAACTGGTCCGGAGACAGTGTCGGGAGATTCATGCGGAGCTGTTTACTGCGGCATTATTCCGGATTGGCCAGAAGTATCTGACGTTCGATCCGGAGGAAGCATGCTGTCCGGAAGAATGGAGAAGCATACAGGTGGATGAAACTCTTATGCTGGAAGATCTGTTGTCCGGAGGAGTATACGGCGGAGCAGAGATGAGCAGAAAACACAGCAGCACTATGACGTTGAATGCTGTGGCGGCAAATAAACAGGGAAAGAAAAAGGGGATCCCGGTTTTGAAAACACTTTTTCCTTCTGCAAGGAATTTGGAGCAAAATTATCCATATCTGAAAAAATATCCCTATCTGCTTCCGGCAGCATGGATAAAGCGGATTTTGAGATACGGAAAAGAACTGGGAGAGGTTTCTGACAACAGTGCTTCAGAAGCTGTCCGGATCGGGAATCAGAGGATTAAACTGTTGAAGGAATATGGAATTATAGAATAAACAGTTTGGATATAAAAATCGGAAGTTCCTGCAGCTTCATCGTTTGGATTTCGACTTGATCAGCGCTTTTATTTACATGAATCGCTCTTGTATTTTATTTTGAGATGGGATATAATGAACTAAAGTGTATTTTTTAAAAAAGGAATTGGAACAGTATGAAAATAGACAGGGAATTTGTCCTTCGGGAAATTGCAGGGGATTATGTGATCATTCCCACCGGGAAGACGGTGCTGGAATTCAACGGACTGATCACAATCAATGAAGTAGGTGTTTCTCTCTGGAATATGCTCCAGAATGAGATCACATTTGATGAATTGGTTCAGGGGATTCTGGATGAATATGATGTGGAAGAAAGTGTTGCCAGGGAAGACATTCAGGAATTTCTGGACAAGCTCGTTGATGGGGGAATTCTTACAAAGGATGGAAACGATGCAAAATAAGAGTCAGTATGGCCCTTTGATGGAAAATCAGTACTATATAGATAAAACAGCAGCGTTGGAGAAGGGAATCATTGTATTCCCTTCTATTTATATTGAAGGAGCAGCAGCTTCAGGGAAGACTACGGCGGTAAGGATGCTCCTCAAGCATCATCCGGAGGTGGAGTACACGGTTATTCGGATGGATGAGGAGATAAAAGCGCCGGCCGGATTTCCGGAGCTGCTGGAACAGGTGAAAATGAGGGGCAGTGTGGTTTCGCAAACCGGACGGCCCTTCTGGGTGATATTTGAAAATATGCCGGGAGAAATGCCGGCGGAGATCATGACTTCGCTTTTGGAATTCCTCAGGTATCTGCCGGATGACTGCCGTGCCATACTTTTGGGAAGAGATCAGCTGGCTCCGGCTCTTCTGGAGCTTTTGTGGAAGCGGAAGCTGGAGCTGATCCCTCAGAGGGAGCTTCTTTTCACAAGTGAGGAAATCGGAAAATGGGCAGAGTCGGCGGGAAGTCTCCTGAGTCCTGAGGAGATTTATGAGGTGAGCGGAGGCTGGGCCGGCTGTGTGGATCTGGTGTTTCGGCTTTCGGAGAAAGGTATGACAACGGTGGAAACGGCAGAAGAGCTTCGAAGCTGCCATGAAATAGACGCTTATGTGAAAAGAGAGATACTGGATACTCTTTCGAAACAGGAATGGGAAATACTGGTGTATGGAGCGACGCTTCCATGGATCAATACAGCTCTTTGCCGGGAGCTTTTCGAAATTCCCCGGGCAGAAGAATATCTGATGGAATTGGAAAGAAAAGGAATGCTGACCGGTGACAGGAAGAGAAAACGCTGCCAGACGGCTCTTTTATTTAAAAACAGCTGTCTGAGGCTGCTGCCGCAGGCAGCCTGGAAGGATCTGGGCAGCTGGTATGAAGCTCATGGGTATGTGAAAGAAGCACTGTTCTGTCTAAGGCAGTCAAAAGATATGGAGGCTTATCGTTTCTGCATGGAAAAGCATTATGACAGTGTTCCTTTTCTGGAAATCCCTTTCGGTGAGGTGATGGAATGGGAGGAGGATTCTCCGGAGATCTGTTATCTGCGGGGGATGTACTGTTTCTGGGAAAAAGATACAGATGGGCTTGGACGGGAAATCAAAAAGCTGGAAAGTATGAAAAGCGGAGGAAAAAAGGTACGGGAGATCCTGTTGAATCTGTCCTTTGTAAATCCTGAGGTTTCTTTGGGAGATTGGCTCGAGCTGCTTGAAAAGCAGCCGGAGGAGGATCGGGGAACGCTTCGTCTTTACAAAATGCTCGGAGGTTCTTACACATATTTATGTGGCTTCAGAGATCTGACAGGACTGTTTGACCGGACAAAAAAAGAGGAAAACAGAAAGGCGCGCCTCTGGAAAGACAATCTGGGAGAAAACGAGTGGCTCAGCTATCGTCTGGCAAAAATTGATTATTATCTGGAAACGGAGAGGATCGATCAGATTCCGGAGGAGGACTGGCGGATTCTCATGAGTGAGAGGGAGAATGAGGCGTGGCAGTTCAATCTGGTCAGATTATACCTGCTCAATAAGCTGCAGTGGATCCGGATGGATCCGGCATCGGAGGAAATGATCCGGCAGCTGCGGTCGTTTCTTCTCAGGGAAGAGAACAGTTTATGTGTCCGGAATACGGAGGCAGTCACCAATCTGTATTCCCTGTGGGGAAGCGGACAGGAAAAACTGGTGCGGTGGCTTCGGTATTCCAATGTTAATATAAAAAAAGAAGTAACTGAGGCCAATTATGCGGAGTTATGTTTCCAGGCCAAGGGATATCTGATCCTGCATCAGTATGATAAAGCCGGGAAGCTCATAGAACGTGTGATCCCTTATCTGCAGCGCTTCCATCGTTCCCGGATTTTGGCCGAAGCGTTGTTCATACAGGCGATTGTCAATCAGGAGAAGGGAAGACACAGCCAGGCCCTGAGAAATGTCATTGAATCCTTTCTGGTCAATGGGGATTCCAGGTATGTGGCCTTTTATGCCAGTTACGGGAATCAGGGGAAGGAAGTTCTGGAAGCCTACAGGGAATGGATACGGGGCAGCCGGGCGGAAGGCTGGCACAGAAAGAAAAAGTATAATTATGGGAATGTTCTCCGCATGCCGGTGGAGGACTATCTGGAAACGATCCTCAGACGTGCCAGAAAAAATATCCGAAGCGCCGGAATCAAGCTGGAGGAGAGTGACACAGAAAAGCTGACGCTGATGGAGATCACTGTGCTCCAGTGTATAGGACAGGGGATGACAAACGCGGAGATATGTGAGGAGCAGAAGCTGAAGCTTCCCACTGTGAAAAGTCATATATACAGCCTCTATAAAAAGTTGGGAGTCAGCAGCCGCGTCCAGGCGATCATCAAGGGAAAGGAAATGGGAATACTGGAGCCGTAAAAGCATTGCTGACAAGGGACGGTTGCTTTGACCAGGCTATT
>JALERW010000063.1 GCA_022763925.1 Lachnospiraceae bacterium | reverse complement strand
CATATTCTTAGGAGGCGTGTGCTCTATCCAACTGAGCTATTGGGACGTATTTCATTTTTTTGTCAGCCTCCGTAATGATCGGACTCAGCTCCCAACGAAGGTTTTTCCAAGGTGAGCGTTATAACGTAACCTTAGGAGGCGGACGCTCTATCCTGCTGAGCTACAGAGACATATCTGCTGTGCCGCATATAAACGGCACAGCCTTTTATTATTATATTCATTTCATTTTATTTCGTCAAGGTGAACTTCTTTATTCTTCCATGAAATTGATTTTGCCCTGAAGCCATACCGTTCCTTTAAATCTTCGGCCGGCCATCGGTTCTCCCAGAAGATCCTTCTTATTGATGCACACATCGAACACCAGTTCATTACAGGACAGCTTCATTATATAAAGCTCCTCCTGTGTCAGGCGGTTTATCCGGATTGCCACCTCCAGTATTTCACCCAGAATCGAATATTTGTCACATTCCATTCCATAAGGCATGAAATATGTATCAACGATCGTAAATACGTCTTCATGGATGATTCTCCGGGAAATCATGGAATAGGTGTCAATATCGTCCAGAGTCAGACTTTCCATGGCCTGTTCATCGCCCTGCTTTGCTTTTTCGATCAGCTTTGTGCGGTTGATGGAATCTTCTTTGTCCTGTTTCACCTGCTCCTGATTTTTGCTTACGGAAAAAAGGATTTTCCCGTCGACAGAGAGTGCGGAAAGTGTCAGTGAGCTTTTCCTTTTTGTGGATGAAGCATCATTGATAATTTTCAGATATTCTGTCATATTCTGAAGATAGAAGATAATCGTGACACCGACCCTGCTGTCATCGCAGGCGCCCATATAACATTCCTTTTCTGCCTGACGTTCTATATATACATCTTCGTAAGTGGTTATTCCTCTTCCGTCAAAATAGGGATAATAGTACTCGAACTCAAAAAACTCTTTCTGGATTTCTCCTCTGGAACAGATTCCGATGTCCTGTGCAAATTCCTTTTTCAGTTCTCCGAAGCTTTTTCCTCCCGGATTATCCATAATACTTTCTGTATCATTCTGTTCCACGGAAAGCTCCAGAAGCTTTCTTACATCTTCGCTGTCCGAAACATTACTGAATCCTATTGCCCTTAAATATTTATGCATTCATTTCACCATTTTACAAACTGACTGCAGGCTTTTTGTTTTGCGCCTCTGCTGAATATGCAGCTAAAGCACTTTCTTATGACTGCCATTGGATGGATGTTACCGGATTTCCTTCTGTCCTCCCATATATGGAACCAGTACGTCGGGGATCCGGATGCTTCCGTCTGCCTGAAGGTTGTTCTCCAGAAATGCGATCAGCATACGCGGCGGAGCCACAACCGTATTGTTCAGCGTATGTGCAAAATATTTGCCGTCTTTTCCGTTGACACGGATCTTCAGCCTTCTTGCCTGTGCATCTCCCAGATTGGAGCAGCTTCCCACTTCAAAATATTTCTTCTGTCGGGGAGACCATGCTTCCACGTCGATGGATTTCACCTTCAGATCTGCCAGGTCACCGGAGCAGCACTCCAGCGTACGTACCGGAATATCCATAGAACGGAACAGATCCACGGTGTTCTGCCACAGACGATCAAACCACATGGAGCTTTCCTCCGGACGGCATACCACGATCATTTCCTGTTTTTCAAACTGATGGATACGGTATACTCCTCTTTCCTCGATTCCATGAGCTCCTTTTTCCTTACGGAAGCAGGGAGAATAGCTGGTCAGTGTCTTCGGAAGCTCCTCCTCCGGAATGATCGTATCAATAAACTTTCCGATCATGGAATGCTCACTGGTTCCGATCAGGTAAAGATCCTCTCCTTCGATCTTATACATCATGGCATCCATTTCCGCAAAGCTCATTACGCCGGTAACTACATTGCTCCGGATCATGAACGGAGGTACGCAGTAGGTAAATCCTCTGTTGATCATAAAATCTCTTGCATAGGAAATCACTGCAGAATGCAGGCGGGCAGTATCTCCCATCAGATAATAAAAGCCGTTTCCTGCTACCTTTCTGGCGCTGTCCAGATCCAGGCCATGCAGACGTTCCATAATATCGGTATGATATGGTACTTCAAAATCCGGAACAACCGGCTCTCCGAATTTTTCAATTTCCACATTCTCAGAATCGTCTTTTCCGATCGGTACGCTGGGATCAATGATGTTCGGGATCGTCATCATAATTTTAAGAATTTTTTCATCCAGCTCTCTCTCTTTTTCAGACAGCTGTTCCAGCTTCTCGGCATCTGCATTGACCTTTTCCTTCATGGCCTCTGCTTCTTCCTTTTT
Organism: Lachnospiraceae bacterium; assembly: GCA_022763925.1. Taxonomy (GTDB): domain Bacteria; phylum Bacillota; class Clostridia; order Lachnospirales; family Lachnospiraceae; genus JAGTTR01. Next base: position 24,386 of record JALERW010000063.1, on the reverse strand, counting down.
CCCCTGTCCCATCAGAGCTCCGATCTGTTTGGATATCTTCTTCCGGTCTGCACGCAGCTGATCGGCTTCCTGCTGTGTCTTTCTTTTTTCAGCATCCAGTGCAATTACCTCATCCACAAGTCCAAGCTTCTGATCCTGGAATTTATTTCTGATATTCTGTTTTACGATTTCCGGATTTTCTCTTACAAATTTAATATCTAACATAGTTTCCTCCTGGCCATCTTCTGTGCTTTCTTAAATTATAATTATATTCCTACATTTTCCTGTTTTCAAGGCTCTCTTTATTCTTCCCTTAGATTTCATTTCTTAATCCCTGGGCGACTTCTTCTGATTGCTATTCTTCCTTTTCTTTTGCTTTTCCTCCCCGGATGCGATCCTTCTTCTCATCCAGCTTTTTGAATTCCTTCAGGTCTTCCATCAGATCCTCCTCATCAATGGCTTTTTCCAGAGCCTGACGTTCCTCTTCCCCAAGCAAAATGTACGATTCGCCCTTTACAATCTCCTTGATGTATGTATAGCATCCTTCTCTGCTGTGCATGGAATTGATAATAAAACCGTTATTATTTTTATCCAGCAGTGCCAGGGCAAAGCTCAGCTTTCCGCCCATTTCATTAAAGGCATCATATTTTACAATTCCCTGTTTCTGATAAGTAATCATCAGATTGTCATTGATTCGCTTGATATCTCTTCGTTTCTGTATATCAGATGCATTCAGCCTCTCCAGTTCGGCAATGATCTCTACCATGGTTTCTTCCAGACTTTCCGCATCCTTTCCTCTCATGAAAGAATCCAGTCTCCGATTGGTGTTACCGATCTTTACCATTGCAACAATCAGCATAATCAGCAAGATGATGATCAGCAGCAGCAATACTCCGAATATAATTGCCGGATCAATTCCCAGCAGCTCTAATAATGGACTATTCACCATTTATTCCTCCTTCGTTCTTTCTGTCCTCAGTTTTGTGTAATAGAAGTGATTAAATCGTAAATTCTTTCTAACTCATCATTAGAGTAATATTCAATTTCGATTTTTCCTCTGTTGTTCTTTTTATGATTTACGCTTACCTTTGTTCCGAAAATACTTTTTATCTTTTCCTCCATATCACGATAAATAAAATCGTTTTTGAGAGGTTCCTTTTTCAAATGATCGGGCGTATCCTTTCCTATCTTCTTTACCAGCTTTTCCGTTTCTCGGACACTCAGCTTTTCATCAAATACCTGAACTGCTGTTGAATGCTGAAGCTCCTTATCTTCTATGGAGAGTAATGCTCTTGCGTGTCCGGTCGTTATCATCTCATCAATTACCATCTGCTGAATTCTGTCATCCAGTTTCAGAAGGCGCATGGAGTTTGTCACTGCAGTACGGCTTTTTGCCACACGTTCAGCAACCTCATCCTGTTTCAGTCCAAACTCCTCCAGAAGTCGCTTATATGCCTGAGCCTCTTCTATCGGATTCAGATTTTCCCTCTGGATGTTTTCAATCAGAGAAATCTCCATGATTTCCTGATCGGTATAATTTTTGATAATCACAGGAACTTCCTTCAGACCTGCAAGCTTCGCTGCACGCCATCTGCGTTCTCCGGCGATGATTTCATAATAATCGTCTCTTTTTTGAACGATCAGCGGCTGAATGACTCCGAATTGCTTTATGGATTCGGATAACTCCTGTAGTGCATCCTCATCGAATTTTTTTCTGGGCTGGTTTTTATTCGGTTCAATTCTCGATATTTTTACGAATGTATCCGGTTTAACAGCTTCTTCTGTTCCGGGTTCTGATGTTTCTATTTTTGGAATCAGGGAATCCAGTCCTTTCCCCAACCCTTTTCTTTTTGCTGCTGCCATTTTTGTTTTTCGATTTCCTTTCTATTTGTGCTGTATCACTTCGTCAGCCAGCTGACGGTAACTTTCTGCACCTGCTGACCTGCTGTCATATATGGTAATTGGAAGACCATAGCTGGGTGCTTCTGCAAGCTTCACGTTTCTTGGAATGATCGTTTTGTAAATCTGTTGGTTCAGATTATTTTTCACATTTTCAACAACCTGCAGTGAAAGATTCGTTCTGGCATCATACATGGTAAATACAACACCTTCCACCTCCAGTTTTGAATTCAATCGTTCTTTTACAAGATTAATCGTGTGCAAAAGCTGAGATAGTCCTTCCAGCGCATAATACTCACATTGAATAGGAACAATCACACTGTCAGCGGTTGTCATTGCATTAACTGTCAGCATGCTTAAGGAAGGCGGGCAGTCAATAATGATATAATCAAAATCGTCCTTGATCCATTCCACTTCATTTCGTAATATGTATTCCTTATCTCTAATACCGATTAATTCGATTTCTGATGCTGCAAGATTTACATTTGATGGAATCAGGCATAGATTATCGTAAATATTGGATCGAATGCATTGCTTTATGGAACATTCATCAAGCATCAATTCATATACGGTGTATTTACAATTATTTTTGTCAATTCCCAATCCACTTGTTGTATTTCCCTGCGGGTCCAGATCAATCGTAAGAACTTTTTTACCTTTTTCAGCTAATGCAGCAGAAAGATTAATTGCGGTAGTTGTTTTTCCAACCCCACCCTTCTGATTAGCAATTGCTATTGTTCTTCCCATGTGGTTGGTTCTTCCTTTCTTTTTTTATACTGTATCATTATAGCATTTTATAAATGCATTATCTACATGTTTCACGTGAAACATTTCTTAATATTTTTAATTTTATTTATGCAATCTAACAATTCTGAATTTCCCACTTGACAAGCGCAAAACTATGTTTCACGTGAAACATCCGGCACAGGAAAACTGTTTGTATAATCCAGCTATTTGGATTATAATATAAAAGGAAAAGTATTTAAAAACACAATCATAAAAGAGGTGCATCTATGAAAAACAAAAAGGTTCTCCGTCTGATTGCTTCTCTGTCTGCCTGTACGATTGCAGCAATTACAGTTACAAATAAAGTAATCTATCACCTGGCAGTCTCCAAGAAATTACTGGAAAAAGAAACAGGAGAATATTACGACTGGAGATTTGGAAAAATATATTATAAAAAAGAAGGCAGTGGTTCCCCCTTACTGCTTGTTCATACTTTGGATGCTGCAGCATCCTCTTATGAATGGAAGAAACTGATCCACATACTCTCCAAAAACTATACTGTATATACTCTGGATCTGATTGGATGCGGGAAATCAGATAAGCCAAAAATTACCTATACAAACTATCTGTATGTACAGCTTATTTCTGATTTTATAAAAAATGTAATAGGACGTAAAACAGATGTGATAGCATCCGGAAAATCCGCCTCTTTTATCACAATGGCATGCAATATTGATGCCACACTGTTCCACAAGATCATGATGATTAATCCGGATACCTTCCAGGAATTGTATCAGACACCAAAAGGGACAGCCAAACTGATCAAACGGCTCATCGATCTCCCTCTGATAGGAACACTGCTGTTTAATATTCTCTACAGCAGAAAGCATATCGATACACGTCTGACGGAAAGCTATTTTTCATCTTCCTTTATCAGCACAACCATCCCGGATGTATATCTGGAAAGCTCGCATATCAATGGAATCGGTGGAAAATATCTTACCTCAAGCATAAAAGGACGATATATCAATATACAGATTACAAACGCACTGCATGCCATCGATAATAGTATCTATCTCGTTATCGGAGATGAAAATCCGGATAAGGAAGCGATCCTTTCCGACTATTGCGAATGTAATCCTGCCATTGAAACGTGCATCATTCCCCATTCCAAAAAGTATACACAGCTGGAATGTCCGGAGGAGCTCATTCGGCAGATTGAAATTTTCTTTTAAAAGAATGGAGGCAGCTTCCAGGCGGAAGCTGCCTCCATATATTTTATGATTACAGAAAATTGCTTATTCGATCGGCGATTTGGAAGGAATTCCTGCTTTTCTCGGGTACATTTTCGGTGTACGCATTTCCTTCTGGATCCAGATCAGAGATCTGGAAATATCAGAATAGGGAAGGAAAAATCCGATCTCCTGCTTAATTTCTCCACCCATCATATTTACAGAATTTCTGGCCATATCAATTTCCTCATGAAGATCACCGGCTTTATAAGCAACAAAGCTTCCCTTCTGAGGCTTCACGAAGGGCATACAGTACTCTGCAAGAACCGCAAGATTAGCCACTGCTCTGGAAACACAGAGATCAAATTTTTCTCTCAGCTGTGGATCATGTCCCAGATCCTCTGCTCTTCCATGAATGCAACGAATCTTTTTCAGATCAAGTGCCTCTATTACTTCATTTACAAAATTTACTCTCTTATCAAGAGAATCCACAAGAACCATCTCCACATGAGGGAAAGCGATCTTGATCGGAATCGCAGGAAAACCGGCGCCGGTTCCGATATCGATCATATTGTCAATTTCCATCATATCCTCTGCCTTAACAATCGTAAGACTGTCGATAAAATGCTTCTGTACAATTCCAACCCCTTCTGTGATAGCCGTAAGATTCATAACCTTGTTTTTTTCCTGAAGCATATCGAAGAACATATGAAACTGTTTATACTGTTTTTCCGACAAATAAACATTTAAATCATCAAGTCCTTCCTTAAATTTTAAAATTTCCTCTCTGTTCATCATAGTTTTTGTTTCCTCCTTAATTGTTCTAAGTATATAAGCAGTACCGAAATATCAGCCGGTGAAACTCCTGAAATTCTGGAAGCCTGACCAACGGATACCGGATGAAAAAGCTTCAGCTTCTGCACAGCCTCTGTCCGAAGACTTTTCACATCATCGTAGTCAATATCTTCCGGTATTTTCTTCTTTTCCATCTTCTTAAACTGTTCAACCTGCTTTAACTGACGTTTAATATACCCTTCATATTTCAGATTAATATCAACCTGCTCCACCACATCCCAGGGGAGGGAGGGACGTTCCCGGTCGATAGGAGAGAGCTTTTCATAATCAAGCTCCGGACGTTTGATAAGCTCCGCCAGAGTAGTACCGGATTTCAGTGTCTGAGTACCGCATGCTTCCAACAATTGCTGTACTTCCGAAGAAGCACCCACTGTTACATGACGAACTCTCTCGATCTCTCTATCGATCTGCTCCTTCTTTTTTTGAAGCTTATCATATCGTTCATCAGAAATAAGTCCTGCTTTATATCCGATTTCCGTAAGACGAAGATCTGCATTATCCTGACGAAGCAGGAGACGATATTCCGCTCTGGACGTCATCATCCGGTATGGCTCTCTGTTTTCCTTCGTCACAAGATCATCAATCAGAACACCGATATAAGACTCGGATCGATCCAGTGTGATCATTTCTCTTCCCAGAACCTGCAGCGCTGCATTGATCCCGGCCACAAGACCCTGACCGGCAGCTTCCTCGTATCCGGAGCTCCCGTTGAACTGACCGGCACTGAAAAGACCTTTAATCCTTTTAAATTCCAGCGTAGGATTCAGCTGTCTCGCATTGATGCAGTCATATTCGATGGCATAGGCATTTCGAACAATCTTTGCATGCTCCAGCCCAGGAACCGTATGATACATTTTTTCCTGGACATCCTCCGGAAGAGAACTGGACATTCCTCCCACATACATTTCATTGGTATATTCTCCCTCTGGTTCGATAAATACCTGATGACGGTTTTTATCTGCAAATTTTACAACCTTATCTTCTATGGAAGGACAATATCTGGGCCCAACTCCCTCGATCACTCCGGCATAAATCGGAGAACGGTGAAGATTTTCCCGTATGATTTCATGAGTTTTTTCATTTGTATAAGTCAGCCAGCACGAAACCTGTTCCCGCTGGATTTCTTCCGGATCGGTGGTAAAAGAAAAAGGGCGGATCCGTTCATCTCCCAGCTGCTCCTCCATCTTTGAAAAATCAATGGTCCGTTTATCCATACGGGCAGGAGTTCCCGTCTTAAAACGAAACATCTCGATGCCAAGGCTTTTCAGACAATCCGTCAGATGATTGGCAGCCATGAGTCCGTTCGGACCAGTGTAGGTAATTGCCTCACCACAGAGACATCTGGCCTTCAGATAAGTTCCGGAACAGATCACCACAGCCTTACATAAATATTCGATTCCTGTATGGATCCGGACACCAGTAACTCTTCCATCTGTTACATGAATATCTGTCACCTCAGCCTGCTTGATTGTAAGATGATCTGTATTTTCAAGGGTCATTCTCATTGTCCTGCTGTACATGGCTTTATCTGCCTGTGCCCTCAGGGAATGAACAGCCGGTCCTTTGGATACATTCAGCATTTTCGACTGAATAAATGTCTTATCAATATTTTTTCCCATTTCTCCGCCCAGGGCATCTATCTCTCTTACAATATGTCCTTTGGAGCTCCCGCCGATATTGGGATTACAGGGCATTAATGCGATACTTTCCACACTGACTGTAAACATAATGGTCTCAAGTCCCAGCCTTGCACAGGCAAGGGCAGCTTCACAGCCCGCATGTCCGGCACCGATCACCGCCACATCATAAGCTTCTGCCATTTTTATCTCCTTTATATAAACAATATGTTACATTATTTTCCCATGCAGAATTTGGAAAAAATTTCATTTACAAGATCTTCTTCCACCGATTCTCCGATTACCTTGCCGAGACTTTCATACGCCCCCATCAAATCGATGGAAAAGAAATCCTCCGGCATCTGAAGAGCAATGCTTTCCTTTACCTGAAGGAGAGATTCATATGCATCCTGAAGCGCCTGTTTGTGACGGATATTTGTGATACATATTTCATCATTGAAGGCAAGCTCTCCCTGAAAAAAAAGATCCTTCAACGTATTTTCCAGCTCCTCGATTCCCTTCTCCTCCTTTGCGGATATACGGATAACAGGAGCGTCTATGCAGGCCTGTATAGCTTCCTGTGAAATGACACCGGGAAGATCCGTCTTATTTAAAAGAACAATTACCCTGCGTCCTCTCAGCATCTCTATGATTTTTTCATCATCCTCATTCATAGGTACAGAGGAATCTGCAACATATAAAATAAGATCCGCCTTCTCCATGGAAGAAATCGCCCGATCCACACCGATTTTCTCAACCCTGTCGGAAGTATCTCTGATTCCGGCAGTATCAATGATATTCAGGCTGATTCCGTGGATTTCGATCTGTTCTTCCAGTATATCTCTCGTAGTTCCCGCAATATCTGTAACAATGGCCCGGTCTTCCCCTACAAGAACATTCAGAAGGGAAGATTTCCCAGCATTCGGCTTTCCGACGATTACCGTACGGATGCCTTCCTTTCTCATCCTTCCATTATCAAAGGAACGAATCAGTTTTAAAAGCCTTGAAAGCAGTCTGTCATTCACTTGGGATAATTCTTCCCTGTATCCGTCAAGACTGATATGCTCCGGGTCATCCAGTGCAGATTCAATATAAGCAATATGATAAATCAGATCTTTCCGAAGATCCTGTATCGTTTCACGTACCGATCCCCGAAGCTGGTCTAAAGAAGATTTCAGCGCATACTCATTTCTCGCCGAAATAATATCTCCCACCGCTTCCGCCTGAGAAAGATCGATCCTCCCGTTCAAAAAGGCTCTTTTCGTAAATTCTCCGGGATCCGCCGCCCGTACCTGCTGCTTTAATACAGTTTCCAGAATTCTTTTTGTCACATACACTCCGCCGTGACAGTCAATCTCCACTGTATCTTCTCCGGTATAGCTGTTCGGACCCTTCATCAGCATAACGAGGACTTCATCAATCCTTTCATCCCCGTCAAAAATATATCCATAATGGATGGTATGGGATTTTGCTTCCGCAAGTCTTCGGCCGCTTTTTCCTGAACGAAAAACAGCATCCGCTGCCGGTATGGCATTTTCACCGCTGATCCTGACAATGCTGATCCCCGCTTCCGACATGGCCGTAGCAATTGCCGCTATTGTATCTGTAACCATAACCATAACATCCTTTCGGCCTCTTTTTTTCTCCTTCTGCCTTCTCTATTATACAAAACGATAACAGAAAAGAGAAGAGGCTGTCTCTTCCCTTTTTCTGTATTTTTGCAAAAATCACTGCAGAATCTTTTTGCTTCTTTCGTTATTCTTCTGTATGTTCGGATTCCATTTCCGTACTCTCGGCCTTTTGCATCCTGTCGAATTTTTCCGTTCTGTCAGAACGCAGGGATCTGCCGGAAGATCTGAAAGAACGATCTCTTCTGTTTCTGTCTTTTCCACGGAAATTTCTGTTTTCTCTCTGTTCCTTCACATCATCCTTGAGTGTAATTACAACCTTGCGATAAGGTTCCTCCCCTTCGCTGTGTGTGCATACATAACGGTCATTCTGAAGCGCAGAATGAATAATTCTTCTTTCATAAGGATTCATGGGCTCCAGAGTTACAGGCTTTCTTGTTCTCTTTACCTTATAGGCAATGTTTTTTGCCAGATTCTCAAGCGTTGTTTTCCTGCGGTTACGATAATTTTCCGTATCCATCTTTACACGGATATAGCCTTCGCTTTCCTTGTTGGCAACCAGGCTTGCAAGATACTGAAGAGAATCCAGGGTCTGTCCTCTTTTACCAATGAGAACACCCATATCTCCTCCCTTCAGTTCAATATCCAGAGCAGATTCTTCTTCCTTATATTCCATCTCAATTTCCACGTCCAGATTCATGCAGGAAAATACACCCTCCAGGAATTCCTTTACACTGTCTGTCATGGAATACTTTTTACGCGCTTTTATCACCGCAGGCTTGCTGTTGAATCCGAGGAAACCGGTGCTTCCCTTTTCCAGGATTTCATATTCTATCTTATCGCTTGTTGTACCAAGCTTTACCAATGCTTCCGTAATCGCATCTTCTACCGTTTTTGCACTAATCTGTATATAATCCATACAGCCTGTCCCCCTTCTCTCTATTTTTTATTTCTGTCGTTATAACGCTGAACCATCCTCGCACGGTCTGCAATACTTCCGGGCTTTGCTTCTGACTCATAAGCCCTTTTTACAGCTTCCTCATTTTCTGCGGAAATCGAATTACCGGAGGATTTCATATTCCGGATATTTTTATTTGCAACTGTGGAAATCTGATTCTTGGAATACCCTTCCTTTTCCTTCCTCTTTTCAGCCTTCTCCACATTTTTTGCAATAATATCATCCACATCAATCCGTTCGAACAGCTTATTCATGATCAGCTGTATAATACCTCTGGCCACTGAACTGGAAATCCAGTAAATACCAAGACCGATCTGGAAGGTCAGACAGAAAAAGGCAGACATCAGCGGCATCGTTGTATTCATGGATTTCATCATATTTGCAGACGGATCATTGGGGTCTGTAGAAGCTGCCTGAGGAGTAAGCTTCATCGTAACCCACTGGCTGAGAGCAGAAAGAACCGGAATCATAAGCGCACCGATTGCCAGAAGGATGGATCCTCCGGCAATTACAGATTTTACCAGATTCCACGGAGTCTCTGTCATACTAAGGCCAAGAAAATTCGTCACGTGAGAGAGGTTCATGCGAAGCTCTGTAATTTCAGCAGTAAGACCGGAAAACTCGGAAAGCTGCTCAAATTTTGTCCAGTCTGAGCCTTTGAACAGATAAAATGCATCAATCAGTGTATTTTTCGTTGTCTCCGCCGTTGCAAAATCCAGGCTGACCTGAATCTTGTTATCAGATACAAAATTCTGCATAACCTCCTGGAAACCGGGAACGTTCACCACAGATGTTACAAGACCTGTAAACATTTCCTTAATAGAAGAAATATATGCGGGAATATTGTTGATTACACGGAATAATGCAAACAGAATCGGCATCTGAATGAGCATCGGAAGACAGCCTCCGGTAGGAGAGGTACCATATTTTTCATATACGGCATTCATCTCTTCATTCATACGCTCAACAGAGGCATTATCCCTCTTATTTTTATATTTTTTCTGAATAGCCTGAATCTCCGGATTCATTTTGGCTGATAATTTCTGAAACTTCTGCTGCTTGATGGTAAGCGGTATCAAAATGATGTTTACAACAACGGTAAATAAAATAATACTTAATCCAACATTCGGGATTCCTATAAGATCCAGAAAATTGTAAATTGCATTCATAATATAGCCCAGAACCTTTGCAATCGGGCCAAGAATCGCTCCATTATACTGCGTCAATACATATGCTGACAAACCGGTAACCTCCTCTACGGAACTGGATCATATCCACCTTTGGCGAATGGATGACATCTCAATATCCTTTTAATTGTTAAATACAGTCCTTTGCACGCTCCGTATTTTTCTATTGCCTCTATTCCGTATTGGGAACAGGTAGGAATATAAATACAATGATACGGTCCTTTTATAGGAGATAGGTATTTTCTATAAATCTTAATCATTCCGATTAATAATTTCTTCACCATTACTATGACTCATCTCTTCCAAAATTTTATGAATCCGACCTAAATGTAACAAAGCACTCTCAATTTCTCTGTAGCTTCTGTCCTTTGCAGAAGCTCTCGCAACTACTACAATGTCTAATCCTCTGACAAAACTGTTTTCGTTAAGCCGGTAGCTTTCCCTGATCAGACGCTTCAGATGATGCCTGACAACGCTGTTTCCGACTTTCTTACTTACTGATATCCCTAAACGATTTCCTTCCGTCTGGTTTTCCGCTATATACATAACCAGATACTTATTCACACAGGACCTGCCTTTTCTGTATACATACTGAAAATCTTTATTCTTCCTGAGGGATTCTGTGAATTCCATATGATCTTCCTTTTCCTTAACATAGAAGAAAAGGCCACATATATGCGGCCTAAGCGGATAATTTCTTTCTTCCTTTTGCTCTTCTTGCTGCTAAAACTTTTCTTCCGCCAGCTGTGCTCATTCTTGAACGGAATCCATGCACTTTAGCCCTCTGTCTTTTCTTCGGCTGAAATGTCATTTTCATAACTCTGGCACCTCCTTTTCATAAAAACACTATTTCAATTATATTGATAAAACCCCGTAAAGTCAAGCAATTCCTCACATTTTTTGATTTTTGACTGTGCGTAAAATTGTCCACAAATTTTAATTTTCAAAAAATGTGGACAAACAGGTGACATAATTTTATCCACAAATTGTGGATAACTTGTTGATAACTCACGGTAAACCATGTGTAAAATATGGTTTTTATCTGTCAAAAATCCTTTATTTATAGTATTTTTCATTGTTTATATATATTTTTCAACTTATACACATTTTTACGTAATATATATGATATGTCAACCATCCATAACTTATGAATCCACTTTTTATCCACATATTCTGCACAGGATATCAACAATTTCAAAAAACAGAGAAAAGAAAAGTTCCAAGCCCAACCTTGCTTATTTAATTGTTTTGTCGTAAAATATATATTGAGTTAGTTTGTAAATAAGAAATTGGAGCTGAAGTTCATGAACATTATTAAAGAAAAATGGCTGGATATCATTGAAAAAGTAAAGAATGATTACTTTCTCACGGAAGTTTCCTATACTACCTGGCTTCTTCCCCTTCAGGTATATGAAGTGACAGAGGATACCGTGACAGTACTCATTCCCTCTGACAAGGAGCATGCCATCAATATTATTTCAAAAAAATATAAAATGCTTCTGGAAGTTGTCATTGAGGAAGTGACCGGCCAGAGATACGAGGTATCCTTTATTCTTGAAAAGGATATTGACCGAAAAAGGACAGAAAAAGCGGTTCATACTCCGGTTTCCAATGAAAGCATCGAAAAGGCAGGGCTGAATCCCAGGTATACCTTTGACACCTTCGTGGTAGGTAAAAATAATACCTTTGCCCATGCAGCTTCCCTTGCCGTGGCAGAAACCCCAGGCGAACTGTACAACCCTCTCTTTCTCTATGGAGGGGTTGGTCTGGGCAAAACCCATCTGATGCATTCCATCGCTCATTATATTCTGGAGACAAACCCGAATACAAGAGTACTTTACGTTACCTCTGAAGTATTTACCAACGAGCTGATCGAATCCATCCGTAACGGAAACAATACTGCCATGACAAAATTCCGGGAAAAATACCGGAACATTGATGTACTCCTGATTGATGACGTACAGTTTATAATAGGAAAGGAATCCACACAGGAGGAATTCTTCCACACCTTTAACCATCTGCATGGCCTGAAAAAGCAGATCGTCATTTCCAGTGACCGCCCTCCCAAGGATATGGAGACACTGGAAGCAAGGCTGAGTTCACGGTTCGAATGGGGACTTGTAGCTGATATTTCATCTCCGGATTATGAAACCCGAATGGCTATTTTAAGAAAGAAGGAAGAGCTGGACGGCTACGATATCGATGACGAGGTCATTCAGTATATCGCTACCAATATCAAATCCAATATAAGAGAACTGGAAGGAGCGCTCAACAAGCTGATCGCCATGTCCAATCTGCAGCACAAGGAAATCAGCCTGGATATGGCCAAGGATGCGCTGCAGGATATGATTTCTCCCGATGCCAGAAGAGAAATTACACCGGAAATCATTATTCAGACCGTGGCTGAGCATTTTGGAGTATCCTATTCCGATATCATCGGACAGAAGCGTACCTCCAATATCATGTTCCCACGACAGATTTCCATGTATCTGTGTCAGGAGCTTACCGATTCCACTCTTATGTCCATTGGTAAGGTAATGGGAAACAGGGATCATTCTACTATTATTAATGGCATTAAAAAGATACAGAAGGAAATACAGAACAGCGAGACAACAAAGAATACCATAGATGCCATACGGAAAAAGCTGAACCCGGCATAATATGTTCATACTTATCCACAAACGGATGTTTAAAGAATGTTCGCGGGATGTGGATAAGGGGATAAGATTTTTTCTTTCTTTTTTTACATGTGAATAACTTAAGACTTATCCTCATGCTTCCAACAGGTTTTCACAATACTTATCCTCCTCAAAAACATCATGATTTTGAGGGGTTAAGGCACTTTTACACATATCCACAGCCCTTAATACGAAGACTACGGATTTATTATTTATTTATATATTAAGCAAACCGGCGAAAGGAGTTATCGACAATGAAAATTATCTGTACGAAGTCAGATCTTCTGCGTGGAGTAAACATTGCATTAAAAGCAGTTCCATCCAAAACAACCATGTCTATTCTGGAATGTATCCTTATAGATGCTTCCAAAAGTGAAATCAAGCTGACAGCCAACGATATGGAGCTTGGAATAGAGACAACCATCAAAGGACTTATCAAGGAACGTGGTGTCGTTGCCCTGGACGCAAAGATCTTTTCCGATATCGTAAGAAAGCTTCCGGACAATGATGTTGTAATTGAAACGGACGAAAAATTCAGTACCATCATTACCTGCGAGAAAGCCAATTTCCATATTTCCGGAAAATCAGGAGAAGATTTTTCCTATCTTCCCTATATTGAAAAAACAGATTTTATCACATTATCTCAGTTTACCCTGAAGGATGTGATACGTCAGACAATTTTTTCCATTGCGGATAATGACAATAATAAGCTGATGACAGGTGAGCTTTTTGAAATAAAGGATGATATCCTTAAGGTTGCTTCCCTGGACGGACACCGGATATCCATCCGGAAAATCGAACTGAAGGAATCCTATGATCCGAAAAAGGTTGTCGTTCCCGGAAAGACTCTTCAGGAGATCAGCAAGATCCTATCCGGAGAGGCAGAGAGCTATGTAAAGATTTTCTTTACACCCAATCATATTGTATTTGAATTTGACAATACCATCGTTGTTTCCAGACTGATTGAAGGAGAATATTTCCGGATTGATCAGATGCTTTCCAATGACTACGAAACGAAGGTTATCATCAATAAGAGAGAATTTCTGGACTGTATCGACCGGGCAACGCTTCTTGTAAAAGAGGGAGACAAAAAACCGATCATCATTCATATTACCGACGAGGGTATGGAGCTGAAAATTAATTCCCAGATCGGATCCATGAAGGAAGAGATCGATATCGAAAAAGAAGGAAGAGATATTATGATCGGCTTCAATCCCAAGTTCCTGATTGATGCACTTCGGGTCATTGATGATGAGAAGGTTACCATTTATCTTATGAATCCCAAGGCTCCCTGTTTTATCCGGGATGAGGAGCAGAATTATATTTATCTGATTCTTCCTGTGAATTTCAATTCCGCATCCAACTGATGCAAAGAGACTGACGGGATGATGGAAGGGAAAGGAGATCCTGATGGAAACGATTCGTTTGAGAGAGGAATATATTAAGCTCGGGCAGGCTTTAAAGGCTGCGGGTCTTGTGGATTCCGGAGTGGAAGCAAAGCAGGTGATTCTTAACGGTCAGGTGACGGTAAACGGACAGACAGAGCTTCAAAGGGGAAAAAAGCTTTATGACGGAGATATCGTATCCTTTGACGGCAATGAGATCCGCATTATCAAATAATCATAAGATGGTGTTGAAATGATTATAAAATCACTTGATCTTGAAAATTTCAGAAATTATCGTTCGCTGCATGTGGATTTTGATCAGAAAACCAATATTTTCTACGGAGATAATGCTCAGGGGAAGACAAACATATTGGAAGCGGTATATCTGGGAGGAACGACAAAATCTCATAAGGGCAGCAAGGACAGGGATATGATATCCTTTTCACAGGAAGAATCTCATATCCGGATGCTGGTTCAGAAAGGAAATCTTACCCGGCGGATCGATATGCACCTGAAGAAAAATAAGACCAAAGGGATTGCCGTGGACGGGATACCGATCAAGAAGGCAGCGGAACTGTTTGGTATTGTAAATCTTGTTTTTTTCTCTCCGGAGGACTTGAATATTATTAAAAACGGTCCGTCGGAGCGGAGAAGATTTATGGATCTGGAGCTCTGTCAGCTGGATAAGATTTATCTTCACAACCTGACCAGCTATAATAAGATCATTCTTCAGCGGAATAAGCTTCTTAAGGATATTGCTTTTCATCCGGAATGGGAAGAGACGCTGGATATATGGGATATGCAGCTGGCCGGATACGGGGCGAAGCTGATCAGGAGAAGAAAAATGTTTACCCGTCAGCTGGGAGAGCTGGCAGGGGATATTCATGCAGGACTGACCGGAGGAAAGGAACAGCTTGATATCGCTTACGAACCGAATGTTTCCCCGGATGCTCTTTTTGATCAGCTGAAAAGGGACAGGCAGAAGGATATCCGATATAAAATGACCTGTACGGGACCTCACAGAGATGATTTCTGTATCAGTGTTCATGGAGTGGATATTCGAAAATACGGTTCTCAGGGACAGCAGAGGACAGCTGCTCTGACACTGAAGCTTTCGGAGATTGAGCTGGTCAGACAGCTGATAAAGGATACACCGGTGCTTCTTCTGGATGATGTTTTGTCTGAACTGGATGGCAGCAGGCAAAACTATTTACTGAACAGCATTCATGATATACAGACGCTGATCACCTGTACAGGGCTGGATGAATTTATTAATAACCGGTTTTCCATCAACCGGATTTTCCGGGTGGAGGAAGGAATCGTAACAACGGAAAATTAGAAGTTCTTTACTAAAAACGTTTTTTCAGAAAATGAAACTAGGAGGATATCAATGGGTACTCAGAATGAATATGGTGCAGATCAAATCCAGATACTGGAAGGGCTGGAAGCAGTAAGAAAAAGGCCCGGTATGTATATAGGCAGTACTTCCTCCAGAGGACTTCATCACCTTGTATATGAGATCGTAGATAACTCGGTGGATGAGGCACTGGCAGGATTCTGCGATAAGATAGAGGTTACCATCAATAAGGATAATTCCATTACGGTTATCGATGACGGCCGGGGCATTCCGGTGGGAATTAACCATAAGGCCGGGATTCCGGCGGTGGAAGTGGTATTTACGATTCTGCATGCCGGCGGAAAATTCGGCGGCGGGGGATATAAGGTATCCGGAGGGCTTCACGGAGTAGGAGCCTCTGTGGTAAATGCTCTTTCCGAGTGGCTGGAGGTAACGATCTATCACGAGGGAAAGGTTTATAATCAGCGGTATGAGCGGGGACATGTATGCTACAGCCTGAAGGTTGTGGGAGAATGTGATCCCCAAAAGACAGGTACAATGGTTTCTTTTCTTCCGGACAAGGAAATTTTTGAGGAGACGGTATTTGATTACAGTATTCTGAAACAGCGTTTCCGTGAGATGGCATTTCTTACAAAGGGACTCTGCATTGAGCTTGTGGATGACAGAGAAGAGCCTCAGGTTCGGAAATCCTTCCATTATGAGGGAGGAATCAAGGAATTTGTTACTTATCTGAATAAGAGCAAAACAGCTCTGTATCCGGAAATCATTTACTGTGAGGGAACAAAGGATAACGTTTATGTGGAAGTTTCCATGCAGCACAATGACTCCTATACGGAGAGTGTATACAGTTTTGTAAATAATATTACAACGCCGGAGGGCGGAACACATCTTACCGGTTTTCGGAATGCGATCACGAAGACCTTTAACGACTATGCCAGAAAAAACAAGCTGATCAAGGACAGTGAACCAAGTCTGTCCGGAGAGGATTTCCGGGAAGGTCTCACTGCCATTATCAGTGTAAAAATTCCGGAGCCTCAGTTTGAGGGACAGACGAAGCAGAAGCTTGGCAACAGTGAAGCAAGAGGTGCTGTGGACAGTATTGTTTCCGAACAGCTTACCATTTTTCTGGAACAGAATCCGAATGTTGCCAAGGTAATTATTGAAAAATCCATTATGGCCCAGAGGGCAAGGGATGCGGCCAGAAAGGCAAGAGATCTGACCAGAAGAAAATCTGCTCTGGAAACCATGTCTTTGCCGGGAAAGCTTGCCGACTGCTCGGATAAGGATCCGAAGAACTGCGAAATTTTCATTGTTGAGGGAGATTCCGCAGGAGGTTCCGCCAAGACGGCAAGAAGCAGGAATACTCAGGCAATTCTTCCGCTCAGAGGAAAAATACTGAATGTGGAAAAGGCAAGACTGGACCGTATTTATGGCAATGAGGAGATTAAAGCCATGATTACGGCGTTCGGAACGGGCATTCATGAAGATTTTGATATCAGCAAGCTGCGCTATGATAAGATTATCATTATGACAGATGCCGATGTGGACGGTGCCCATATCAGTACGCTTATGCTTACGTTCCTGTATCGGTTTATGCCGGATCTGATCCGGGAGGGACATGTGTATCTTGCGCAGCCGCCGTTATATAAGATCGAGAAAAACAAGAAGGTATGGTATGCATACAGCGACGAGGAGCTGAATAATATTCTTCTTCAGATCGGACGGGACAACAACAATAAGATTCAGCGATACAAAGGTCTCGGAGAAATGGATGCGGAGCAGCTCTGGGATACAACCATGAATCCGGAGACGAGAATTCTTCTTCGTGTCAATATGAATGAGGAGGAATCCTCGGAAATTGACCTGACCTTCACGACTCTTATGGGAGATAAGGTGGAGCCTCGCCGGGAATTCATTGAACAGAATGCAAAATTCGTAAAGAATCTTGATATTTAGGAGGGAAGAAAATGGAAGATACGATATTTGATAAAGTCCATGACGTGGATCTGAAAAAAACCATGGAAACCTCCTACATTGATTATGCCATGAGCGTTATTGCGGCCCGTGCGCTTCCGGATGTAAGAGACGGTCTGAAGCCGGTTCAGAGACGTGTGCTCTATTCCATGATCGAGCTGAATAACGGACCGGATAAGCCTCACAGAAAATGTGCGCGTATCGTCGGTGATACCATGGGTAAATATCATCCTCATGGTGACAGCTCTATTTACGGAGCTCTTGTAAATATGGCTCAGGAATGGTCTACCCGTTATCCGCTTGTGGACGGACACGGAAATTTTGGTTCCGTGGATGGAGACGGAGCGGCGGCCATGCGTTATACAGAGGCGAGATTAAGCAAAATTTCCAAGGAAATGCTTGCGGATATCAATAAAAATACCGTGGATTTTGTTCCGAACTTTGATGAAACGGAGAAGGAGCCTTCCGTGCTTCCTTCCAGATATCCGAATCTTCTGGTGAACGGAACCCAGGGTATTGCCGTTGGTATGGCAACGAATATCCCCCCGCACAATTTAAGAGAGGTTATCGGTGCGGTGGTGAAAATCATCGACAACAAAATTGAGGAAGACAGAGATACCACAATTGAGGAAATACTGGAAATTGTAAAGGGTCCGGATTTTCCTACCGGTGCGACGATTCTCGGAACGAGAGGCATTGAGGAGGCTTATCGGACAGGAAGGGGCAAGATCCGCACCAGAGCTGTGACAAATATTGAGGAAATGCCGAATGGAAAGCACCGTATCGTCGTGACGGAAATTCCTTATATGGTAAATAAGGCAAGACTGATCGAGAAGATTGCAGAGCTGGTAAGGGATAAAAAAATTGACGGAATTACGGATCTGCGTGATGAATCCGACCGGTCCGGTATGCGTATCTGTATCGAGCTTCGAAAGGATGTCAATTCAAATGTACTGCTGAATCAGCTGTATAAGCATACACAGCTTCAGGAAACCTTCGGCGTGATCATGCTGGCTCTGGTAGATAATGAGCCAAAGATTCTGAATCTGAAGGATATGCTGAAGTATTATCTGAAGCATCAGGAGGATGTGGTTACCCGGAGAACAAAATATGATCTGAATAAGGCAGAGGAACGTGCCCATATTTTAAAGGGCCTGCTTATTGCTCTGGATAATATCGATGAGGTAATTCAGATCATCCGCGGATCCAGATCTACCCAGATTGCCAAAGAAAACCTGATGGAACGCTTTGGGCTGGACGATGTACAGGCACAGGCAATCGTAGATATGCGTCTGCGTGCTCTAACCGGTCTGGAACGGGAAAAGCTGGAGCAGGAATATAAGGAGCTGATGGAACGGATCGCAGAGCTGAAAGCCATTCTTGCAGATGAGAAAAAGCTTCTTGGCGTTATCCGGGAGGAAATCAGCCTGATTGCTGAAAAATACGGAGATGACAGAAGAACCTCGATCGGGTTTGACACATATGATATTTCCATGGAGGATCTCATTCCTGTGGAAAATGTGGTGATTGCCATGACACATCTTGGATATATCAAACGGATGACCGTGGATAATTTCAAGAGTCAGAACCGCGGAGGCAAGGGAATTAAGGGAATGCAGACCCTGGAGGATGATTATATTGAGGATCTTCTGATGACTACGACCCATCATTATATGATGTTCTTCACGAATAAAGGTAAGGTTTATCGTCTGAAAACCTATGAAATTCCGGAGGCGGGAAGAACAGCCAGGGGAACAGCAATCATCAATCTTCTGCAGCTGGAGCCGGGTGAAAAGATTACCGCTGTGATTCCGATCCGTAATTATGAGCAGAATCGCTTCCTGTTTATGGCAACAAAGAATGGTATTGTAAAGAAAACGTCCATTACCGATTATGCCAATGTGCGGAAGACCGGACTTGCAGCTATCAATCTTCGGGAAGAGGATGAGCTGATTGAAGTAAAATCCACAAATAATGAAAAAGATATTTTCCTTGTAACAAAATATGGACAGTGTATCCGTTTCCATGAGACAGATGTTCGTCCGACCGGAAGAACCTCCATGGGAGTCATTGGAATGAACCTTATGGATGGAGACGAGGTTATTGGAATGCAGCTGGATACGCAGGGAGATTATCTTCTGATCGTATCGGAAAACGGACTCGGTAAGCTGACATCCATGGATGAGTTTACTCCTCAGAACAGAGGAGGAAAAGGCGTTAAATGCTATAAGATCACGGATAAGACCGGAAATGTCATCGGAGTAAAGGCCGTAAAGGAAGAAAATGAGGTCATGATGATTACAACAGAGGGTATAATTATCCGGATCCAGTGCAGCGATATTTCCAAGCTGGGAAGAATTACTTCAGGTGTAAAGCTTATGAATGTGGATACGGATGTAACCGTTGCAAGCATTGCCAAAGTCCGTGAGGATGTGAATAAATCGGAGGGAGCCGGAGAGACTGCCGAGGAAATCCGGAAGGAAATAGAGGAAGCTTCTGATTCCCTGGAGGATGCGGACAGCAAAAAATCCGAGGAAGAGCTTATCCGGGAAGAACTCGGTGAAACGGAAGAATAACAGAAATAACGGGCTTTTTATATAATCAGAGAGATCTGCAGAAAACAGGCACTGACGGAAGAAAAGAGAATTTTTTTCCTATTCCGGCAGCAGCCTGTTTTCCTTTTGTATAAGATCATTTACATAAATGAAAACCGATCTGAACAGGAAAGGGCGAAAGGAAGAACAGCGTATGAAACCGATTATTTTAGTAACGGCCGGGACACGGCCTTCCAAAAGGAATATGGATGAAGTTTTTCTGTATCGAAATTATGAAGAATGCATTCTGAAGGAAGGGGGAATCCCCCTGATCGTCGGGGGAATGGTGTTAAAGGAGGAGACAGGAAGAAAATTGTCCGAAAAAGATATAGAAGAGCTGGCAGGAAGAGCGGACGGACTGTTTCTGACAGGGGGAGGAGATATTTCACCGGAATACTTCGGCCAGGAGAATGAACAGACAGAAGAGATTTATGACTGTGACCGTGACAGACTGGAATATCATCTTTGCCGTGTATTTATGAATATGGAAAAGCCGGTCCTGGGAGTGTGCCGTGGGTTTCAGATGATCAATGTTGTATGTAAAGGGACTCTGCATCAGGATATTCAAAGAAAACTGGGAATCGTGCATCCGGATGCTTCCATGCATCCGGTCGTTGCATCAAAGGGCTCCTGGTGGGAAAAGGTATATGGATCTGAATTTTCTGTAAACAGTTTTCATCATCAGGCAGTGGATCTTCTTGGCGAAGGGCTGGAAGCGGCTGCCTTTGACAAAGCCTCCGGTATTGTAGAGGCATTTGAGCATAAAAAACTTCCGGTAATGGGTGTGCAGTGGCATCCGGAACGAATGATCGGACAGAAACCTTATACACAGGGCGGACCGGATATGGGAAAATATATCCACAGATTTGTGGAAAGATGTGGATAACTGTCTTGCTTTTAAAGAAAGATTTGTATAAGATAAAAAAGAAAGAAAAATCTTATGAAATGATAATGGAAGAAGGTACAAAGGATGTCTGTACAGACAGTAAAGGAATATTTGAAACAGTGGAATTTTGATACAAAGGTAATGGAATTTGATGAGTCCAGTGCAACCGTGGAGCTGGCAGCTCATGCAGTTGGTGTAATTCCCGCAAGAATTACGAAGACTCTCTCTTTTAAAATAAATGATTCCTGTGTGCTGATCGCTGCGGCAGGAGATGCGAAGATTGATAATAAGAAGTATAAAGAATATTTTCACACAAAAGCTAAAATGCTGACTCCGGAGGAAGTCGTGGAATTTACCGGTCATGCCATCGGAGGTGTATGCCCGTTTGCAATTAAGAATCCGGATGTAAAGGTCTATCTGGATGTATCTCTGAAGCGGTTTGATGTGGTATATCCGGCAGCAGGAAGCAGCAGCAGCGCGGTAGCACTGACACTTCCACAGCTGGAGCAGGCGTCCGGGTATGAAGCCTGGATCGACGTATGCAAGGGATGGCAGGAAGAAGAATAAAAGAGGAGGAATAACGGATGATCAGGACTGTGCATACAGAAGAGCTGACAAAGAATATAAAGGAAATGTGTATACAGGTAAATCATTATCTGTCGGATGATATGGTGAAAGCGCTGGATGCATCCGCCAGGACAGAAAAGTCACCTCTTGGAAAGCAGATTCTGTGCCAGCTTAAGGAAAATCTGGACATTGCGGGAAAGGATATGATTCCGATCTGTCAGGATACGGGTATGGCAATTATTTTTCTGGAGATTGGACAGGATGTTCACTTCGAAGGAGGAAGTATAGAGGATGCGGTAAATGAAGGGGTGCGCCGTGGCTATGTGGATGGATATCTTCGAAAATCCGTGGTAAAGGATCCTCTGATCCGTGAAAATACGAAGGACAATACTCCTGCAGTGATCCACTATTCCATTGTTCCCGGAAATCAGGTCAGAATCACTGTGAGTCCCAAGGGATTTGGAAGCGAAAACATGAGCCGCGTATTTATGCTGAAGCCTGCAGACGGAATCGAAGGGGTAAAGGAAGCCGTGCTTACTGCAGTCAGAGATGCCGGACCAAATGCCTGCCCTCCGATGGTTGTTGGAGTCGGAATCGGCGGAACCTTTGAAAAATGCGCATATATGGCAAAGCATGCTCTTACAAGGGAATGTGGTGTTCATTCGGATATCCCTTATGTAAAAGAGCTGGAGGAAGAACTTCTTGAAAAGGTAAATATGCTGGGAATCGGTCCCGGAGGTCTGGGAGGAACGACAACAGCATTTGCGGTGAATATTGAGACATATCCGACGCATATCGCGGGACTTCCGGTGGCAGTTAGCATCTGCTGTCATGTAAACCGACATATTGTCCGTGTTATTTGATGAAGGAGGATCATGTATGATGGACAGACATATTCAGGCACCTTTATGTTCGGAAACAGTAAAGGAATTAAGAGCAGGAGATTATGTTTATATTACGGGAACGATCTATACTGCCCGGGATGCGGCACACAAAAGGATGAAGGAGGCTTTAGACAGAGGAGAAGCTCTCCCGATGGAGCTGAAGGATAATATTATTTATTATATGGGACCTTCACCGGCCAGAGAGGGAAGACCTATCGGTTCTGCAGGCCCTACGACGGCCAGTCGTATGGATAAATATGCACCGGAGCTTCTGGATCTTGGTTTAAAGGGAATGATCGGAAAAGGGAAAAGGACAGAGGAAGTAAAAGCTGCCATTATAAGAAATCAAGCCGTCTATTTCGCGGCGGTAGGAGGCGCAGGAGCATTGCTTTCCAAAAGAATTCTTTCCTCAGAGGTCATTGCGTATGATGATCTGGGGGCAGAAGCGATACGGAAGCTTCAGGTTGAAAATTTTCCGGTAATTGTTGTTATTGACAGCCAGGGAAATAATTTATATGAAACAGCTGTCAGAGAATATAAGAAACTATAAGAGGCGTACCGATGAAAAGAATTGCATTAATGGTTTTCAGACTGCTTTATATTATTCCATACTGGTTTCCGAAGCTGGTTCATATGTCCAAATCGGATAAGTATACATGGAAGGAGAAATATGATTTTCTCAGGCAGATTACAGTTGCCGCCAACCGGGCCGGAAGAGTTACCATCGATGCCCATGGAGAAGAAAATCTTCCGGAAAAGGATGGATATATTTTGTATCCGAATCATCAGGGAATGTTTGATGCACTGGCGATCATGGAATCGGATCCACATCCGTTTTCCATCGTTATGAAAAAGGAAGTAAAGGACATTTTTTTTCTGAAGCAGGTATTCGCAATGGTTGGAGCGATTCCCATTGACCGGGAAGATGTGCGTCAGTCCATGCAGGTAATTCTGCAGGTGGCAAAGGAAGTATCGGAGGGAAGAAATTTCATCATTTTTGCTGAAGGAACAAGAAGCAGGAACGGAAACGAACTTCTTCCGTTCAAGGGAGGAAGCTTTAAAAGCGCCATGAGAGCAAAAGCTCCCATCGTTCCTGTGGCTCTGATTGATTCCTATGTTCCCTTTGATCGAAATACGATCAGAAAAACGACCGTACAGGTCCATTTTCTGAAGCCGATCTGCTACGAGGAATATAAGAATATGAAGTCCACAGAGATTGCAGAAGAGGTAAGAAGCCGCATTGAAAAAACCATCAAAGAAAATATAAAAAAAGAAAATTAAAAAAAGACAGAGAAAAGGCTAATTAATATATCATGTATATATAATAAGAAGAATCATCTACATCTTGTATGCAGATGATTCTTCTTATTTACAGAAACGTGGAAAGCCCAAAAACAGGGAAAAAAAAGTAAAAAATCTCGTTGACAAAAGAAAATATGTCTAGTATAATAACTTTTGCGTCGAAGAAGACGCAGAAAATATCATATAGAAAATAATTTATTCAGGAGAAATACTCAAGAGGCTGAAGAGGCGCCCCTGCTAAGGGTGTAGGTCGTTTACGCGGCGCGAGGGTTCAAATCCCTCTTTCTCCGCTTTATTTTCAAGTGATTATTTTTTTGCAGTTTAAGCTTGCATAATATAATCAAAATATGATATAATGAAATTCCACTCCGAAAGGATTGGACAGAATGTTCTTAAATAAATACAAAAAATATGTTGACACTGAATGAAAGATGTGCTAATATATAGAAGTTGTGTTTAAGAGCAACACAGAACCTTGATAATCGAACAGTGAAACAACCCTGAAAATTCTTACTGCTGCATAAGCAGCAGGACAACTTAAGAGATTTCAGAAGCGTTGAGACAACAACCTAAAAAAACAGTGAAGAAGGAAGAATAGCTAGTAGTTATTCTGACAAGGATTTTAACATGAGAGTTTGATCCTGGCTCAGGATGAACGCTGGCGGCGTGCCTAACACAT
>JALERW010000022.1 GCA_022763925.1 Lachnospiraceae bacterium | reverse complement strand
ACACCGATCTTGATCTCTCCTTCATATGTCTCATCGCCGGCTTCTGCTGTATCCTCTGCCGCTTCTTCTGTCTCTTCTGCTGCCGGTGCGCTTTCCTCTTCTTTAGAACCGCATCCGGATACCATAGCTGCCACCATGGCTACAGAAAGTAAAATGCTTAATACTTTCTTTTTCATAGTCTGCCTCCTCTTTCTTTAAAATTAATTGATTTTCTATTATTAATCCCTTATCCGGCCTTTACCACCCGATAAGTAGTTTAATAATCCTTAATGACTTATTTTAGCATAAAACATCATGTCCTACAAGAAAAGATTTCCGCAGGAAATACAGAACCAATACCTTCCGCATTGCTCTGCACAAATTTTTCACAAAAAAAAGGCGTAATAATCTTTCAATTAATACGCCTTTGCATTAACATCCTTATCCTTTTGTTGAACAAACGTACTTTCAAATCCGTACCTGAATAAAGATATCACTCTTTCTATCATTTGTCAATATATTTCTCGTCCGCAGCACTTATGATTCAAAGGCTGTTCCCATATGAATGCCAGACGGCATTTTCTTACATTATATAGGAGTTTTCTTTTCCGGGCAATACACAATTTCTACAAAATTTTACAAAATCAGCCTCCCAGATATGCTTCCTTTACCTGTGTATTGGACAGAAGCTTATCCGCGTCATCCGCCAGAACCACTTCACCGGTCTCAATCACATATCCCCGGCTGGCGATCCTGAGAGCCTGATTTGCATTCTGCTCCACCAGCATGACCGTTGTTCCCTCCTCATTGATCGACCGGATCGTATCAAATACCTGATCCACAATAATCGGAGCAAGTCCCATGGAAGGTTCATCCAGAAGCAGAAGCCTTGGTCTTGACATCAGTGCCCTCGCAATTGCAAGCATCTGCTGTTCCCCTCCGGAAAGGGTTCCTGCCAGCTGATTTTTTCGTTCAAATAACCTGGGAAACATGGAAAACAGCTTTTCCATATCCCGCTTCATTTCCGCCTTATCTTTCCGGAAATATCCTCCAAGACGCATATTGTCAATGACACTCGTTCTCGGGAAAACTCTTCTTCCCTCCGGAACCATCGTCATACCCGCCTGCACGATGGCCGCGGGAGTTTTTCCCCTCGTAGACAGCCCCAGAAAGGTCACTTCTCCTTCCGTAGGAGTCACCTGATTCATGATGGTCGTCAGAAGTGTCGTTTTTCCTGCTCCGTTTGCTCCGATCAGAGAAACGATCTCCCCCTCCTCTACCTCAATGGACAGCCCCTTCAGGGCATGAATATTTCCATAATGAACATGCAGGTTTTCCACCTTAAGCATTGGCTCTGGCATTGGCTGACGCCCCCTTTCCGAGATAAGCCTCAATTACTACCGGATTATTCTGCACTTCCTCCGGCAGTCCCTCCGCAATTTTCTGTCCATGGTCAAATACCACTACCCGATCCGCAATATTCATGACCAGGCGCATGGAATGCTCGATCAGAATGATCGAATAGTTGTCCTTCAGAAGATGCTGAATAATTTCCACCAGCTCATTTTTTTCCTTCGGGTTCATTCCGGCTGCAGGCTCATCCAGAAGGATCAGGCTGGGCTCCGTAGCCAGTGCCCTTGCAATTTCCAGACGGCGCTGCATGCCATAGGGCAGATTCTTGGCCAGCCAGTCCTTTTTATCGTAAATGCCCACATATTCCAGGCATTTCCGTATAAACCTGTCATTCTCTTCCTCCTCCTGCTTCACACGCTTCGTATTCAGCACGGCATCCAGAAGACCGCTTTTTCTTCGGCAGTGACGGGCAATAATAATATTTTCCGCCACGGTCATATTTCCGAACAGACGGATATTCTGAAACGTACGGGAAATTCCCATTTTTGTGATTTCCTCCGGTTTACATCGGGTAATATCCTTTCCCTTAAAGGTAATGCTCCCGGAGGTTGCCGGAGAAATTCCGGTCAGCAGATTATAGAACGTGGTTTTTCCGGAACCATTCGGCCCTATGATCGCCACGATCTCTCCTTCCTTAATGCTAAAATCTATCTCGTTGTTTGCCATCAGGCCTCCAAAGGCCTTACTGACTTTTTTCGTTTCCAGCAGCATATGGATGCTCCTCCCCTGTCATTTCTTTTTTTCTTCTCTTCCCCAGATCCCCTGCGGACGGAACCGCATCATTACAATGAGGATCAGGCCGTAAAGAATCATCCACGGATCAAACGGAAGGGAAAACAGCTCCTGCACCATGCGGAACAGTTCCGGCAGAATCGTCATGAGACCGGCGCCCAGAATCATGCCGATAATGCTTCTTCTTCCTCCCACAACCACCATGGTAAACATGGAAATGGACTGGGTGGAAGCAAACAGCTCCGGGCTGATAAAGCTGGCGAACACCGCCTGAAAGCTCCCGGCAATACTGCAGATGCAGGCGGAAATCACGATGGCAAGCAGCTTGTAATATTTTGTGTTGATTCCCATCGCCACCGCAGCGATCTCATCCTCTCGGATAGCAGCAAATGCATATCCGATCCTGGATTTCACCACCCGCCAGGTAAAGAAGGCAAGAAAGGCGACGATTGCAAACAGAATCAGTATGTATCCGTCCTTGTTGGTGGGGCCAAGCTTGGTAAGCTTTATTCCGAACAGCGTCGGAGTCTTGATTCCGGGAAGTCCGGAGGTTCCTCCCCAGGCGCTGGTATTAATGGCCACATACCGCAGGATCTCGCAGAAGCCATAGGTAATGACCACCAGGAACGGGCCCTTCACCTTCTGGGAAGCGAACGCCAGAGGAACCGACAAAATTCCGGAAATAATCATACCGATGGGAATCGTTATCCAGAAATTTACTCCGTAAAAAACGGAGAGGGAGCCTGTCACATAAGCGCCCAGTCCAAAAAATGCCGCATGGCCCAGGGACACCTGACCGATATAGCCCGCGACGAAATCCAGCCCCAGAGACAGAATCGCGTAGATCAGGCAGGTCACCACGATATGTTTCGCATAAGTGGGAATCAGTTTTCCTCCCGGAACTGCCGTATCAATAAAGCAGAAAAGCAGTACAAGAATCAGAGCCGTAAGAAAGGTGGCCTTCCCGCTCATTCCAAACAGCCATTCGCTCTGCCTTCCCTCAGAAGAACGAGACAGCTTTGCTTTCAATGTTCTGGTATTCATGGCGCACCTCCTATACTTTCTCTTCAAATTTATAGCCCATAAAGCCTGTAGGCCTGATGATCAGAACAAGAATCATGATCACAAATCCGATGGCATCCTTATACCCGGTGGAAATAAAGCCTGCCGTAAGATTTTCCGCAATTCCCAGGAGGATTCCTCCCACCAGGGAGCCGGTGATGCTTCCAATCCCTCCCAGAATCGCACAGGACCAGCCCTTTAAGCCAGCCAGGGCTCCCATCATGGGATTAATGGAATAAATGGTACCGATAAAGAACCCGGCTGCCGCTCCCAGTGCACCGCTGATGGCAAAGGTGATCTTAATCAGCTTCTCGGAATCCGCTCCCATCAGCCCCAGCGTCTGCATGTCCTGAGAAGCTGCAAGCATGGCCTTTCCTACCAGGGTCTTTCGGATAAACAGCTCCAGAATAAT
The DNA here is from genome assembly GCA_022763925.1 of Lachnospiraceae bacterium. Taxonomy (GTDB): domain Bacteria; phylum Bacillota; class Clostridia; order Lachnospirales; family Lachnospiraceae; genus JAGTTR01. Next base: position 69,952 of record JALERW010000022.1, on the reverse strand, counting down.
CATGATAATCACGGTTCCGATCAGGATCATCAGATGCATGGAGCTGATGGTGATTGCCTGACCCTTAAAGGTAAACAGCGTGATCAGCCTGTATTCCACAAGCTCCGGATATGCTCTGGGATTCACGGTAAACACTGCATTTGCCGTATACCGCAGAAAGGTGGACAGGCCAAGGGCGGTAATAAAGCCCGAAGTTGCCAGTGTGCCCGCTTTTCTTAAAGGACGGTATCCGAAATGATCCACAGCCATGGCGATCAAGGAACCGACAGCCATGGAGAGCAGCAGTGCCGGAACCATCGGCAGTCCCATTGTGGTAAGAAAATATCCTGCATATGCTCCCAGCATATAAATCTCGCCGTGTGTCCAGTTCATGACTCCGACAATTCCGAAAACCGTTGTCCAGCCGATGGCAATCAGTGCATAAATGCCTCCCTGAGCCAGACCATTAATTACCTGTTGCAAAAAAACCATACTCAATCACCTGCTTCTTCCAGAAAATAAAAAATGCCGAAGAGAGAAGTGCTCGTCTTCGGCATACGTATTTTGTATTCTCGCAATATACACGTATTTTTTTATTTGTCAACACCTTTTTACCAAATGCGGCACAAAGATTTTGCTTGACAAACCATATATTTGCTATATAGTGTTCCTAAACAAGAATTCTATTTTTATCTTGCGGGAGGGTCTTTACATGGAATTGATTGATAAGCTGCTGCACTTTGGTTTTACACGTCAGGAAGCTCTTGTCTATCTGGCACTTTGCACCGATGGAGAAATGACCGGCTATGAAACGGCCAAATGCACCGGTATCTCCCGCTCCAATGCCTATACCGCACTGGCAGGGCTTGTGGAAAAAGGGGCTGCCTATGTGGCAGAGGGAAATGCCGCCAGATATTCCTGTGTTCCCTTCGAAGAATACAGCCGCAATTTCATTCGGCGGCTGGATACCCTGCGCCGGGAAATATCGGAGGACTTTCCGAAAAAGAAGCATCCGGAAGTCTTTGACGGCTATATGACCATTCGGGGCAGGAACCATATTCTGGATAAAATTCTTTATATGATCACAGAAACCCGTTACCGTCTCTATATCTGCATTCCTCCTCAGATCATGTCTCTGGCAGAGGAAGAGCTCTCCATTCTGATCCGAAGCGGCAAAAAGGTAGTCATCTTCGCACCGGAGGGCTATACGCTGGAAGGGGCGCAGATTTACCACACCAAGGCCGACCCTCATCAGATACGGCTCATTGTGGACTCCTCAAAGGTACTCACCGGACTTCTTTACGCCAGTGATACCGAAAGCTCCACCTGCCTCTACTCCATGAATTCCAATCTTGTGGATGTATTTAAAGAAATGATGAGAAATGAAATCATCCTGCTGGAACACGGCCTGGACCTGTAAGCGGTAAGCAGCTCACAGCTTTGCCATATGTACACAGATTCCATGATCCTCGATTTCCCGCCGGATCTCCAACGGGATCTCACTGTCCGTGATCACATCCTGAATCTCTTTCAGGGTAAAGGAGGTAATAAGCCCCCTGCTTCCGAATTTGGTGGAGTCCGTCAGGATGATCACCCGTTTGGCAGACTGCGCCATCGCCTTCATCGTGTCTGTCCGCATCAGGTCCGCACCGGTAAACCCTACTCCCTGTTTATATCCGTCAGCACCGACAAAAATCTTGTCCACGGAAAAATCACTGGCACAGCGCTTGGTAACCGGCCCTACCACCACCTGGGACTTCAGCTGATAATCTCCTCCCAGCAGTACAATCTTGGCATTCGGCGCTTCTTTTATATAGGATGCCGTAAAGGCGGAATTGGTAATAATCGTCACATTCTTCTTCCGGGTGGCCAGCACCTCTGCCAGAAGCGCACAGGTCGTTCCGGATTCTATCATCACCGTCTCTCCATCCTCCACCATTGCAGCCGCCAGAATGGCAATCTTCTTCTTTCGGTTATAATTATGACCGATCCTGGTACTCAGATCTCCGGTTTCATTAATAACCGCATATCCATGCACCCGCTGAATAATACTTTTCTCCACAAGCATGTCCAGATCCTTCCGAATCGTCACCTGGGAGACCTTCAGAAGCTTTGCCAGCGTAACCACATCCATTTTGTGATTCTGATTTACCAGCTCAATAATCTTATCCTGTCTTTCCTGCATCGGCATAATCTCACCTCATTCTCTGCGCTTTCCACTTTCATATGAAACATCCTATCACAGTTTTCCGGCGTTTTCAAGAATCCCTTTTGAATTTCATTCGTAAGTTTTCATATTTTTTATGAAGTTTTATACTTTACAGTTTTGAGTTCCTGTGATATGCTTGTGCTGAAATTCAAAATGTACAGCAAATAAGGAGGTTCTCTATGAAAAATCTGTTAGTCGGACAGTCCGGCGGACCTACCGCTGTGATCAACGGAAGCCTTTACGGGGTTCTGACGGAAAGCATCCGCCATCCGGAAAGCATCGGACGCGTGTACGGTATGCGCAATGGCATTGAAGGTTTTCTGGAAGGACATTATGTGGATCTGACGGCCCGTCTGTCAGAAAAGGAACAGCAGGCACTGCTCTATACGCCCGGAGCTTTTCTCGGCTCCTGCCGGTACAAGCTTCCCGAAGAGCTTACTGATCCCGTATATCCCCGGCTCTTCGAAGCCTTTTTAGGGATGAACATCGGATATGTCCTCTACATCGGCGGAAATGATTCTATGGATACCGTAAGCAAGCTGTCCCGCTATGCAGCCTCTGTTCACAGCGATATCCGTTTCATTGGGATTCCCAAAACCATAGACAATGATCTTGTCCTGACGGATCATACACCCGGTTTCGGAAGCGCTGCAAAATATGTAGCCTCCACCGTTCGTGAAATCTGTATAGACGCCTCTGTCTACCATACAGAGTCTGTCACGGTCGTGGAAATCATGGGCCGAAACACCGGATGGCTCACTGCGGCCTGTGCACTGGCCCGCAGGTTTGAAAACGATAATCCGGTAATGATTTTTCTTCCGGAGATCCCCTTCGATCAGGAAGCCTTTCTTTCCGGAGTTTCCGAACAGCTCCGCCTTCGGAAAAATGTCACCGTCTGTGTTTCGGAAGGAATCCGCGATAAGAACGGTACATTTATCTGTGAGTATTCGGGCGCTCAGGGAACCGACGCCTTCGGTCACAGAATGCTGACCGGCTGCGGAAAATATCTGGAGAATCTCATCCGTGAACGATTGGGCATCAAAGTCCGTTCCATCGAGCTCAATGTCAGTCAGCGCTGCTGCAGCAGCAGCCTGTCCGATACGGATCTTCAGGAGGCGGTTTTGGCCGGAAAGAAGGGCGTTCTGTTTGCCCTTGACAAAAAAACCGGAGTGATGGTCACCTTCCGGCGAACCGCTCACTCCCCTTACGCCATCACCTGCCAGGCAGAGGACGTGGGAAACATATGCAATCTGGAAAAAACAGTTCCCGCAAACTGGATTACCGAAGACGGCTCCGATATTAAACAGGAACTGAAGGATTACCTTTTCCCACTCATCCAGGGATCTGTGACCATACCGATGAAAGATGGACTTCCGGATTTCGCATATCTTGAAGACCTGTAAAAATCAAACGTATTTTCCGCAAAAAAAGGAGGCTGCACAGCGTATTCCCGCTATGCTTCCTCCTTTTTTGTGCTTTTGCGCCGCTTTGCCAGCATTCCTCCGATCTTTCCGGTCTCCTTGGCTGTCAGAGATTTCCATCCCTCCGCCAAAATCCGATCCAGAAGCCCCAGCTCCCCGGCAATCTCATATTTCAGTTTATCCTCCGGCTCCAGACGATCCAGCCGGATCGGTTCCTCCTGCTTTTTCGGCATCACAGGTCAGCTCCCTTCTATGCTTCTCTATGAGAGTATAACCTGCTTTTCTTTCGTCTATTCAGCTTCCGGAATTACAAATGCCGCAATAAAATAGATCAGCACGCCGGTTCCGATACTGGAAACCGCCAGAATGGCAACCAGAAGCCGCACGATCGTGGCATCCAGTCCGAAAAACTCTCCAAGACCTCCGCATACACCGCAAAGCATCCTGTTTTCCCTTGAACGATATAATCTTTTTGAATCCATAATTCTCATTTCCTTTCTGTATTTATGATATACTTTCTTTTGTTTTCCGCCTGACGTTTCTATTCGCTCACATTCAGTTCAATTCGTCCCACGCCGCATTCCAGACGGATCAGCGACATGGCTCTGTTATCAATTCTTTGGTCCCTGGCAATTCCGCCGTAGCTTTCCCCATTCAGCACCAGCTCTCCCATTTTGCAGGAAAGATCGTAATTATAGTCCTGCGGGTTTCCGTTCAGATGCACGATCGTTTCCCCGGCTCCGCATTCGAATTCGGCGTTGCCCAGAATCGTTCCCTCAAAGGTAAGCGCACCGGCCCCCACATCTGCAGACACCCTTTTTGCCGTCACCTGGCTTATCTTAGCCTCTCCGGCTCCGATTTCCAGCTCCAGGCTCGTCAGAACCATATTCTCGGGAAGATAAACTGCCAGTGTCCCCTGATTCTTTGTAAGACCGGCATCCGACTCCATCTCATAAATCCCATCCCCGTTCAGCTTCGCCCGGTAATGATTCAGCCTGCCGTCTGTCCGGATACTGACATAATTCTCATCCCAGACCTCCACCAAAATCTCCGCAGCCTCAATATCAAATTCCAGCCCGGCAACATCCTCGGTCCGAAGCTGCTCCTTCTCGGTCAGGGTCATAAGACCTGCGGATCCGCTTTCCGATTCCGGATCATGCTGCGCAGAACCTTCCGAAAAAAGCTCAAGATCCCGGTCTGTAACAGCCCATTTTCCTTCCCTGCGGGCATCCTCCCAGGTTGCTCCCATTCCGGCTCCAATCAATATCAGAACAAGTCCGACGGCTCCGATGCCGCAGGCAGCCTTCAGCAGTGTCTTTGTGGATTTCTTCATGATGCATTCTCCTTTCTTTCAAACGGTCTCCTGAGAATACGGATCAGCGCATTCAGCACCGGAGGCAGCACTTTAAACAGCAGCCACCACATTCCCCAGGCAACAATAATTCCGAGAGCAATCACAAGAAGTGCCGCACCACATATAAAAAGACCTGTGGCCGGTACCAGAAACAGCTTGGCAATTCCGCTTCCCAAAGCCAGAATTCCGGAAATCACAATGGCAATGCCGGACAGGGCAAACGCCAGCACGATCACAACCGCAGTCACTATAAGCACCAGAAGCACCACCGCCAGCACGATCAGCAGGGGCGCAAGGATCGGCAGTGCACAAAGAGCAAGCAGCACAATCAGAAGAAGCTTCCATATACCTTTCCCTCTCTTCTTTTTGTGCGGTTCCGGCTGTGAGGTATAATGATACGGATCATCCTCTTCCGTCCGGCGAAAGGTTCCCCGTTCCCCGGACTTCCCGCTCTCATACGGTCCAGGCATCCGCTCATCCCCCGAGAACCGCTCATCGGTATAGCCGGTATCTGTAAAGGAGCCCTGTGTCTTGTCGTCCTCCAGAAGTCCGGCCTTTATCATGGCCGCCACCTTTTCAGGCGTTCCAAGCTCCTCTGCCACCGCTTCCTCATTCTCCGGCCCGGCATCCTCGAAATAATCGTTATAATACCGCAAAGCCTCCTCTCTGTCCGCATCACTTAAATCCTGCAGAAGATTCGAAAGCTCCCTCATAAATTCTACTCTCCTCATCCTCATATCCTCCCTGAAAATATCCTGGTAATCTTCGATGAATAAGATGCCCATTCTGCTTTATACAAATTCAGCTGCGCAGTTCCTTTCTCGGTGATCTTATAATACCGGCGGTTTCTTCCTCCGCATTCCCTGTCATATACCTCCAGGCACTCATCCTTTTGCAGCCTTCTCAAAACCGGATACAGAGTAGATTCGGACAGTTCAATCGCTTTTCTCACATCCTGAGTAATCTTATAGCCATACAGCCCTTCCTCTTCTTTCGAGATTACAGCCAGCACTATGGCATCCAGAAGCGCCGCTCCCGTGTTAAAAACCATCTGCTCATCTCCTTGTGTAAATATACTGTGTATTTTTTATAATATTGTTTTTATGGTAATATTATATGTTGTATAATATTATGTGTCAAGTAATGTTTCTGAAGATTTTCTGAAGATTTCTTTAACAGGATCAAAAAAATTTTCCCGGGATTCCATTAAGATCCCGGGAAAATCCTGCTATTCCCTATAAAGGCATATCGCTTTTTCCAGCGTAAAGGAATAAATATAGATTTCCTTCACACGCTTTTCTGTAATCTGCTCCAATGCTTTTTTATAATAATCCAGCTGTATCCGGTAACGATTTTCAAAATCCTCCTCCCGGTACAGACGGTCCGTTTTGTAATCCAGCAGCACAAGCTCCTCTCCCTCATAGAAAAAGGCATCTATAATCCCCTGGATCAAAAGCTGCTCCCCGCTGTCTGCATATTCCGGACGAACCTCTCCCGCAGGCAGCCCGAGCACAAACGGCTGCTCCCGAAAGAGCAGGCCCTTTCTGCAGGCCCCGGCCATCCGCCTTCCCAGAGAAGAAGAAAGCAGCAAAAGAATATCTTCCGGATCCACCAGCTCATATTCTTCCCGGGAGAAACGGCCGGATTCTATAAGTCCCAATATTTCCTTTTCCAGGAATTCTCTTTCCGGTACAATGGCAAAATCCAGCATTTCCATCAGCCGGTGATAGGCATCTCCACGAACAGAGCCTGTCGTGCTCTTCTGGTCTGACAGAAATCTCGGAATCAGCGGCATCACCGGCGCGTCCTCATACAGCTCCTTTGACGCTTCATCACCGATTTTATTTTTCTGCTTCTTCAGCTCTGACACAGAAAGCTTCACAGGCAGATTTTCATACCGTTTCCATGGATAGGCTCCCTCCCACAGCATGGAAGCTTCCAGGGATTCTTTCAGGGTTTCTTCCTTCCCGGTTCTTTGAAGCACCTTCCTCCACTGCTCCAGCTGTTCCTGCCGTTTCAGCTCCTGTCCGGTTTTCTCCCACACCATATCCATTGCCGCAGTTACCTTTACCTGAATACCGGAGGGGATAAGGTACAGCGGATCCGATACCGGAGCCTCCAGCCCCAGACGCTTTAAAAGCGTTTCACAGCATGAATTTCGAAGCAGAGCCGGCATGAGAAAATCCAGACAGCTTCCGGCAGAAAATAATGCATCATAAGAAAGCTTTTCCGACGAGCTGAAAGCCTTTTCATACCACTTCGGCACTTCCTTTTCCAGGGAACGCACGGTTCCGGTCAGAATCAGCTTCTCCTTTGCCCGGGTCATGGCCACATACAGCACCCGGAGCTCTTCTCCGAGCATTTCTGAACGCATCCGCCGCATCATTGCCCGCTTTTTAAGTACCGCAAACTTCACCCGGCTCTTTGGATCCACATAATCCAGTCCGATTCCATACTCCATATGAAGTACCACCGGACTTCTCACATCCATCTCATTGAAGCGTTTACCCAGACCCATAAGAAAAACCACCGGATATTCCAGACCCTTGCTCTTATGAATGCTCTGAATCTCCACCGCATCCGGCTGTTCCTTTGTCCCATCCGCTTCCGGGCAGTCCACCTGATAACGGATCATCCGGTCGATATACCGCACAAAATGAAACAGTCCGCTGTAGCTGGTAGATTCAAATACCATCGCCTTGTCGGCCAACATATGAAGATTCGCCCGCCGCGCAGCCCCTCCGGGCATGGCAGATACGTATGCTTCAAATCCGGTCTGATCCAGGATATCCCAGATCAGCTGATGGATCGGCGTATAGGGAACCATGCTGCGATAGTGCTCCAGCATCCGGTAAAAGCCATTCAGCTTGTCCTTCAGAGCGGACGCCGACTCCTGCTCCCGAAAGGCAAGACAGGCCTCATAAAACGCTCCCTGGGGAAATGCCGAACGGATTTTTGCCAGCTCTTCCTCAGAAAACCCACCGATCGGAGATTTCAGCACAGATGTCAGGGGAATATCCTGCCTCGGATTGTCAATGATCCGCAGGAAATTCAAAAGGATCTGGATCTCCATGGAGGTAAAATAACCGCTGCGCTGCATGGCTCTGCAGGGAATTCCTTCCTCCGTCAGAACCTCCTGTACCACGTCCGCCCAGCCATCCATGGCACGAAGAAGGATCACCATATCCGAATATTTTACCGGACGGAGCTTTTTCGTCTCCTCATCCGTCACCAGAAGCTCTCCCTTCAGTTTTCGGATACGGTCCGCACAGAGCTTTGCCTCCAGCTCTCTGGACGTTCTCTCCTGCTCTTCGCTGTCCGGATCATTCTCCAGCAGGATAAGCTCTCCGGGCTCATCCTCCCCGGAATAAGCCGCACCCGGATAAAGTGCGGCAGCGTCATCATACTCCACCTCTCCCAGCTGCGCCTGCATGATCTGCCGGAAAAGAAAATTGATTCCCTCAAGCACCGTCTTTCTGCTTCGGAAATTCTGTTTCAGATCGATCCTTAAACACCCCTCGGCCCCTTTTCCGTAACGATGATATTTCTCCAGGAACAGCTGAGGTCTTGCCAGACGAAAGCTGTATATACTCTGCTTTACATCTCCTACCATAAAGAGATTGCGACCGCCCTCCTCCTCCCTGGAAATGCTGTTCAGAAGAACCTCCTGTACCAGATTGCTGTCCTGATACTCGTCAATGAAAATTTCTCTGTATTTTTTTGCATAGGCTCTGGCCACATCCGATCGCACCAGCACCCCCTCTGTCTCCTTCAGGAAGATATGCAGGGCGTCATGCTCCAGATCCGAAAAGTCCACCAGATTCCGGTCCTGTTTCTTCTGCTGATACCGCCGGGCAAAACGTCTGGTCAGCTTCACCAGACACGTCTCCGCCGTCCGGCATCGGTTCATGGAATCCTGCATCTCTTCGATGCTCTGAAAAAAATATTTTTTCTTCAGTCCGTCAATTCCCTTTTTCCAGTTCTCCCGCAGTTCCTTTACCGCCGCCTTTTTTGCCTCCGACACCGCCGCATCCCGCTTTCCGGACAGTCTTACCGGCTGGTAGGAGGTAATGGCGGCATAAAGCCGCTCAAAGCTTCCGGCTTCCATCATTTCCTCCAGCTGCCTGATATCAGAAGCTATGGCCTCTTCGTACATATAGGGGCCGTCCGGCATCCGGCAGATTTCGGCTGCTCTTTTCGCATATTTCAGATAAGAGTCAAGGCTTGAACGAATGCTTTGCATAAGATCCTCCAGCCACAGAGGCCGACGGTCCTCCTGAAGCAGTCCTTCCTCCGCCTCCATCATGCACTGTTCCAGCCAAGCATCCGGCCATGGATGGCTTGAAGAAAACTGATACAGCTTCAAGATCAGCCCCTCCAGCGCCCGGTCCGTTCTGCCCGAGGCATAACCATCCGCAAAATCCAGAAATTCCTTTGTTCCCTCCTCGTAGGCTTCCTCCAGAATTTCCTCGATGACATCCTGCATCAGAAGCTTCAGCTCCCCCTCCTCACCAACCCGGAAGGAAGGATCCAGATCCACCTCCTGAAAATGGTTTTTCACCACCTGCATACAGAAGCTGTCGATCGTCATAATGGATGCATTGTGAATCAGAGTCAGCTGTCTTAAGAGATGCCGGTCAGACGGATGCTTCCGGTGTGCCGTCTCCAGCTCTCTGCGGATCCTCTCCCTCATCTCATCCGCAGCTGCCCTTGTAAATGTCACAACCAGAAGCTCATCAATATCCATCGGATCCTTTTCATCCGTAATCAGCGCCAGAATTCTTGCCGCAAGCACCGCTGTCTTTCCGGAACCCGCCGCAGCAGAAACCAGAATATTTTTCCCTCTGGTATCAATCACTCTCTGCTGATCAGCCGTCCATGCCACTGCCATCCTGCTTCTCTCCTTCCACCTGTTCCGAAGTGTTCTCCGGACGCTCTTCTGACCCGTCCTCCTCCTTCAGCCGATCCCACACCTGTGCAGGAGAAAGCGACGGAAATTTCTGATAGCTGCAGCCCGGGAGTTTCGGATCAAAGCCGCAGATTCCTTTGTAAAGGCAATAGTCACAGGCCGTCAAAGTCCCCTGCTTCCCCGGAGCTGCAGAAATATTTCCATCCATAATCTCTTCTCCGAAAATTCTCATCGTTTTCTGCACATGTGCCAGAAGCTGTCTGATCTGAGACGTGTCGGCCGCCGAGGAACGGGCGCTTAAGCTTCCGCTTTTTGTAACGGAGGCCGGGATCACCGGAACGCCCTTCCCCTCGTCCTTATCCAGCAGCTGTATAATATCGGGATTGCTGTTCACCAGCCCCCTGGTGCACAACTCCTTTAAACGGGCATCCTGCATCGCTTCCTCTGTAAGAGAGGCCTCCGTCTCCAGAATGGGATCCTTCATCTGATAGTACAGCATGGCTGCAGGGATCACCAGCTTCTCCCCATGCGTACGCTGCTCCATTTCCATGGCGGCATTCATGTAAACCGCAAGCTGCAGAGACAGCCCATAATACACTTCTCCCGCATCAAAGCTTTTCGCCCCGGTTTTATAATCCACTACTTTCACAAGAATGCTGTTTTCATCCTCATAGACATCCGTCCGGTCAATCCTGCCCGTCAGCTTCATCCGGGTGTTATCCTTTAAAAGAAAGCTGACAGACGACAAATGATCTGCCGCAGAAAATTCCACCTCAAATCCTCTGGGCACAAATTTCCCTCTCCTCACCTGTTCCGTAACCGCCCACACCGTCCGGCGTCCCATCTGTTTCATCCGCTGAAGCATGTAATTGTTCCGGAAGCTGGACAGAAGGATTGTGTTTCCGTAATCTGCAGCTACCTGCTCGACGCACCCGTCCATCAGCTGCTCCTGTTCCTTTTGCGGAACATCAAACCATGTATAGGGCCCCCGTTCCAGCTCCTCCGTATACAGTTCCAATGCCCGGTGGAGAATATTGCCCAGATCCAGCGCTGCAAAGGTGTATTCCTTTCGTTCCTTCAGCCGAAGTCCATAGGAAAGGAAATGTGCATATGCACAGGATGCATATTTCTCCAGGCGGGTAACGCTCCCCGTCAGCTCCTCCCCGTAAAGAGCCTTCGCAACAGAACGGTTCAGGGCCAGCCTGCTCTTGCGGGCCTCTGCCGCATGCAGAAGCTGCTCCATCTGGCAGCGACCTTCTGCATCCTTCAAAAAATAATGGCTCAGCTTCTGCGCATCCGGTTCCTCAAATCGGTCTTCTCCAACGGCAAGCGCCAGATTCACAAGGCCCTGGCGTCTGGATGCGGCGGCCGAAAGAAGCCCGTTTCCCTCTCGGTTTTCTGCTCCGATCCCGGGAAACAGCTCTCTTATCATTCCTACCAGATAGGATGGCCGCAGAAGCTCCCCCTTTCGGTTTCTGAGACTGTAGCTCACATACAGACGCTCTGACGGCTTTGTCAGATTGATATACAGATAAAACTGCTGGATCCAGGCATTTTCTTTCCGGTCGGGCGACAGATGGATCCGCATCCCCTTCAGGCTCTCCCGGTCCAGGGCTGACAGAATCCCGTGCGCATCCCTTGTAATCGGAATGATTCCGTCATTTACTCCCAGGACGAACAGCACACGAATATCCTTCAGTCTGGTTCTCTCCATATCTCCCACGACCACCTGGTCCGTTCCCGGCGGAATAATTCCGACTCTGGCCTCCTCAAAGCCTGCATCCAGTATCCGTCCGTATTCCTTCAGCGGAAGCATTTCATCCCCCATCAGCTCCACCAGTTTGTCAAACAATTCCATTACAATCCGGTACACCTGCGCATATTCCTTGGCCAGATCCTGCTTATTTTCCGCAAGAAAGGCCTTCTCGTATTCCAGAAGCTGTTCCTGAATATTCAGGCGTTCGCACCAGCGATACAGCCCTTCGGTCCGATCCCGTACGGTTGCCGTACTTTTGGCATACCGTTCTTTGAATTCCTTTACCTGAGACAGGAATTCCTCCCGTATCTGATTCAGAAGCTTTAATTCCTCCGGATCCTGCCCCTGATAGGTTCCGGTCCATTCCCTTTCGTACACACGATACCCACGGATCCCCATCGCTCTGCAGTAATTATCCATCCGGTCCACCGCCTCCTGCGACAAAGCGGCAAGTCCGCAGCGAAGATACCGAAACACACTTTCATAGGAAAAGTCCTCATCCACCATCTGAAGGGCTGCACGAAGAAATTCCACAACAGGGTTGGAAAGAATATCCCTTTTGTAATCAATAAAACAGGGGATTGCGCTGTCATCAAACTGCCGCTTTATATACCTTCTGTATCCATCCATGTCGGCGGTAATTACCGCAATGTCCCTGTAACGGAAGCCTTCCTCATATACCAGACGGCAGATTTCCCGGGCAGCAAAAAGGACCTCCTCCCCGGGGTCTGAAGCCCTGCAAAGCCTTATATTATCCTGTGTTCCTTCAAAGACTGCTCCGTCATAACGAAGAATATGCTGCTCCAGGAAAGCCATCGCCCGACTGCTTTGAAACCGGGGGCCGGGAAGCAGCAGCGGCTCCTCCTCTCTCACGCCGCACTCCTGTGCGATCCGTCTCAGCTCCCAGATGGTCTGCTTGCTGAGGGCAAACAGTTCTTCCTCATGAAGTGCTGTGAAAGGGTATTCCCGTACATCCATGGTCACGGTCACCGTCACTTCCCGGGCACATTCCATCAGCTTGCGCAGAAAAACATACTGGATGGGAGTAAAACCTGTAAACCCATCCAGCACAGCAACGCAGTCCTTCAGCATGGACGACTGATCCGCCACCCGGCAGAGCAGCTCCAGCACTTCCTCCGAAGTAATATATCGTTCCTCTTTATATTCCCGGAAAGCATCCTGAAGCACAAGGATATCCTGAAGCTTTTCTTTCAGGAGCCGGTTATCCCCCGCCTCCTCTGCCGCCAGGAGCAGCTGATCGCGGCTCACATTATACTGTGCCAGCTCTGAAAGGATGGATTTCATCTCCCCCACATAGCCCATTCGCCCCAGCTTGCTTCCCAGCACAGAAAGCCTCTCTTTGTTTTGTATCGCCAGACGCCGGATAACCAGGCTTTTTCCGGTCTCCTCAAGAACAGTCCTCTGGCTTCCTCCCACCTCATCAAAAACATGATAAGCCAGACGTTCAAAGCTCAGAACATCAATATTCATAATCCCATGCTTCGGGTGAAGGCAGACCAGCTCCTTCTGCGTCTGCATCGTGAACTGCTCCGGTACCAGAATCAGATATTTCCGCTCCGGATGTTTTTTGGATTCTTCAATGACCTTCCGGTAAAGCCGATGGGATTTACCGGAGCCGGAGCCTCCGATGATGAACTGAAATGACATAAATTACGCCTCTCTGTACGGTATGATCTCAATCCAGTATCCATCCGGATCCTCGATAAAGTAAATTCCCATAGCTTCATTTTCGAAACAGATAATCCCCATCTCCTTATGCTTCTGATGGATCGCATCATAGTCCTCTGCCATAAAAGCCAGATGAAACTCCACCTCTCCCAGATCATAAGGCTCTTTGCGGTCTCTTAAACAGGTCAGCTCCAGAGTAAAGCCGGTTTTTCCGTCTCCCAGATAGACCAGACGAAAAGAGCCGTCCGAAGCATTTTTCTCCCTTACCGGATGCAGATCCAGGGCATCCGCATAAAATTTCAGGCTTCTCTCCATATCCAGTACATTAAAATTAAAATGATTAAAAGTGACCATCCTTTTCCCATCCTTTCCTTTATGCTTCTGTTTCATGATTTGACTTACAGCTATTCCACGCTCTTCAGAGATTCCACCATATCGATCTTCTTCAGCTTAAAATGCATGCTTCCGTTGATGATCCCGGAAAACAGCAGCGTCAGCAGGATACTGTATATATAGCTCTTCAGAGAAATCACTCTTCCGAACATCATGGAATCAATTTCCGCTGTAACTATAACAAACTGGTGAAGCACACATCCGAGTCCGATTCCAAGAAATGCCCCGATCACCGTAAGTACCACATTTTCCCGGAATACATACTGGGATACTTCTTTATTATAGAAGCCCAGTACCCGGAGGGTGGCCAGCTCCCTGCGGCGCTCCGTAATATTAATGTTGTTCAGATTATAAAGCACTACAAAGGCCAGAAGACCGGCAGAAATCACAAGCACATAAATCAGGACATCCATACTGCGCAGCATATCCCGTATCCGCTCACTGGTTCCGCTCTGGAAGCTTACTGCCGCCACCTGGGATTCCTTCATATAATCCTCCTGAAGTCCGTCTTCAAACTCCTCATCACTTCTCACGGCATCCAGAAGGATCTCCTGAAACTCGGGTGCCTCCCCGTACAGGGACTCATACAGCTCTGCACTCATATAAATATAGTGCATATAATAATTTTCCGTAATCCCGGACACGGTCACCTCTTTTTTATCCGTATCCGAATCCTTTATATAGATCGAGTCCCCGATTTTCGCATCCAGCAGCTTTGCCAGCTTTTCCGTAATGATAACCCCATCTGATCCGAGGGAAAGCGGTTCGTGTCCCTTCCGCTCTCTTAAGCAGATAAAATCGCTCAGACGTCCTGCATCGGACGGAACAATCACATAAGCATATTTTTCGGAGGAAACGCGCCCGCTCCCGGCATCCACGGACATCTCCTCCACCCGAAGGGCGTCCCTGATCCGGTCATCGCTTCCGATCTTTTCCATAAGGGATTCGGCTTCCTCCTCCCCGGTATCCTTCTCCATGGTAATCATACCGCTGAATCTGCGGATCTCTCCGAATTCCGTGTCTGCAATACAGATCAGAGAATCCTTGATTCCGAAGCCCACAAGCAGCAGTGCCATGCAGCCGCCGATTCCGAAAATCGTCATAAAGAACCGCTTTTTATATCGAACCAGGTTTCTTGCCGTGGATTTCTGGGTAAAATTCATCCGTTTCCACAAAAAGCGGAACCGCTCCAGAAGAATTCGTTTTCCGGCTTTGGGTGCCGCCGGACGCATCAGCTCGGCGGGAACCGAGCGCAGCGCTTTCTGACAGGCCATCAGCGCCGCTCCCACAGTACAGATTACCGCAAGTGCGGTTGCCATAAGCGAATACCCTGTATTCATGGGAGTAAGAACATCCGGGAGATTATTGTACATGATTTTATATGCCGTTATAATAACATACGGCAGCAGCTTCTGCCCGACCACACAGCCGAGAATGCTTCCCGACAGCGTAGCCAGAAGAGCATAAAACAGATATTTCCCGGCAATTTCCATTTTACGGTATCCCAGCGCCTTCAGCGTTCCGATCTGCGTCCGCTGCTCCTCCACCATGCGGGTCATGGTTGTCAGGCTGACCAGAGCAGCCACAAGGAAAAAGATCACCGGGAATACCTCGCCGATCGCACCGATACGCTCTGCATTCTGTCCGTATTCCACATAGGTCTGGATCGTATTGCGGTCCAGCACATACCACTCGGGGACCTCCATCTCCTTCAGATCCTCCTCGGCCTGCCGGATCTTCTCCTCACCGTCCGCAATATCCGCCTCGGCATCCACACGCTTTTCTTCGTATTCCTTTTTTCCCTCTTCCAGATCCTCCTCGCCTTCCGCCAGTGTCACTTTTGCATCTGCCAGCTTCTGTTCTCCGTCCGTTACCTCTTTTCTGGCATCGGAAACCTTCTTCTCACCATCCTTTAATTCCTGTTCCTTTTCCTCCAGAAGCGCTTTGGCTTCCTTCAATTCTTCAAGGGCCTCCTGAATCTCCCAATAGCCCTTCTCCCACTCGGCCTGCTGCGCGTCCAGATATGCGCTGGTGGCATCCAGCTCGGCTCTCTTTCCCGCCAGCTCCCGGGCATTTTCCTCAAGCTGCACTCTCGCAGCAGCAATCTCCTGAAGCGCCTGATTCTTTATATCCTCCGGCAAATCCTGACCTTCGATCTGCTGCTGCCTGGCATCCAGCCCGGCCAGCGCCTCCTGCACCTGGGCATCCGCCGCATCCAGCTGCTGATAACCGGCCTCAGTCTGTCTTCTGCCCTCGGCCAGCTGTGCCTCGGACTCCTTCAGGCGGTCCATGCCATCCACACACTGCTCTACACCCTTCTGATACTCATCCCAGCCATCCGCCAGCTCCACCTTTCCGTCCGCAATCTCCTGATCCGCATCGGCCAGCTTCTTTTTGGCATCCGCAATATCCTTCTCATGACCGGCAATCTCGTCCTTTGCGTCGGAAATTTTCGTTTCCCCGTCATCAATCTTCTGCTGGGCATCGGCAAGCTGCTGTTTCGCATCTTCGATATCCGCCTTGCCCTCATCAATTTTCTCCTGCGCCTCCTGCTGCACTTCATCGTATCGAATCTGACAGCGCTCATCCGAGATCTCTTCCAGTCGGTCCTCCACTGCTTGCACACAGTCATCATAGGCATCCGTATAGCAGGTCTCCTCCAGCGCTCCCTCCACCGTCAATGCGATCTCCGTGTAGGCTTCCAGGGTAAAATCCTCCGGCCAGAGAACAAGGAATCCGTCCAGAGAACCGTTACCGATGGAAGTGGTGCCCCGTTCCAGCGACAGATACAGCGCCGTACTTCCGAAACCGGTTACCACATATTCCTCCTGCCCGACAATATCGGTCAGATCCGTATCATCTCCGGATTCCAGCCGGATCGTATCCCCCAGCGAGGTGCCTGAAAGCTCTGCCAGCCTTTCATCCATCAGACATTCGCCGGAGCCTGAAGGGAGACGTCCATCCGTAACCGTAATCTGGTTCATTTTATCCGGAAGAGACATCAGCTTCACTGCCCGAAGCTCCGTATCCTGCTGCCACAACACATCATAGGAATACCCCGGCATCACCTCTTTGACCCCTTCCGTCTGACGAACCGCTTCCACATCTGCATCCGTCAGTCCCAGTTCACTCAGAATACGGATATCCATCATATTGGATTCATCATAAAACGCATCGGCACTGAGCCTCATGTCCGGCTCTGTTGAGCGGACACCGGAAAAAAACGCTACCCCGAGAGCCACGATCAGGAAAATAGACATAAACCGGTGAAGGGTTTTATATATTTCCATATAAAAATCTTTGCGAAGTGCTTTCTTCTTATTCCTCATACTATCTCATAACCTCTGTCATTTTGGAATTGCCCGCAGCAGTTACCATTCTATGGTCTCCACAGAAACCGGATGTTCATTTCGATTTATCTGACCGGCCTTTCCGTTTTTGATATGAATCACCCGATCCGCCATGGGCGCAATCGCCTGATTATGTGTAATCACAATGACTGTCATTCCCTTTTCCCGACAGGTATCCTGAAGCAGCTTAAGGATCGCTTTTCCCGTCTGGTAATCCAACGCTCCGGTAGGCTCATCGCAGAGCAGCAATTTGGGATTTTTGGCCAGGGCACGGGCAATGGCCACCCTCTGCTGCTCTCCTCCGGAAAGCTGCGCCGGGAAATTATTCATCCGGTCAGCAAGCCCCACATCTGCCAGTACCTCCTCCGCCTTCAGAGGCTCCCTGCAGATCTGCATTGCAAGCTCAACATTCTCCAGTGCAGTCAGATTCTGGATCAGATTATAAAACTGAAATACAAAGCCGATGTCATCTCTCCGGTAAGCCGTCAGCTGACGCTCCGTATATCTGCTGATATCTTTTCCGTCCACCAGGACTTCTCCCTCGGTACACGTATCCATGCCTCCGAGAATATTGAGCACCGTCGTCTTTCCAGCTCCGCTGGGGCCTACGATCACAACAAATTCCCCTTCCTCAATTTCAAAATTCATGCCGTCCACTGCATGAATGGATACTTCTCCCATATGATATGTTTTCCGGACATTTCTCAAGCATACAAATGATCCCATCCGCGGACCTCCTAACTGTTCCGATTCTATCGTCTGTCTTTTATTCTAACACAGCACCGCAGCAAAAAAAAGAGTCTCCGACAAGGAAACTCTCTTCTCTCTTTCTCATAACAACCTGATCCTTCCAACATGGCCATACAGTCTCCGAATGCTCTATGGCCATATTGGAATTCTCTCCCCTACCCTATCATATAGAATCTGGTTATCCCATCTTCTGATACCTCATTTTTTCAATGAGTCTACGTCTATTATAGCATCATCCCCATCAAAGTCAACAACTTTTTTCTTTTTCTTCTTTCCTTTTCCGTAAAAATGCACAAGCGCCCAAATCAATCCCCCTGTGAGCACCAGCAATCCTGCTGCTTTGGCTCCCAAAAGCACCCGTGAAAGGAACAAATCGCTTTTCATTCCGGGACTGCCCGGGGAAGCTGTATTTCCCGGGACTTTATCCTTCTCTGTGTCCGAAGCGGTTTCCTCTGAAGCCTCCGGCCCGGATGCTCTTCCCGGTGTCCGAAACAGAAGCGGTCCAAATGAACAGCGGTTTCCGGCAAGATCCTCCGCCTCCACCCAAAGACTCCGGCCGGCAGCCTCGGCACCGATATACATACGGAATATTCCATCTGCATCTTCCACCTCCTTCTCTTCATACCTGGCACGCTCCTCCTGATCCAGCAGAAAGCTCACCTGTCGGATCCCGCTGATGCTTCTGATCTGTATCGTAAGCATTTTCCCTGTATCAAAGGTCTTCATCCCCTCCGGCACCTCCGGGAAGGAAACAGACGGTCCTGACCGGTCCAGGCAAAAATCCAGTGGCTGCCCTTCCCTGGTATCCATCCGGTTTCCCGCCCGGTCCTGTGTATGGAGACTCAGCCGATAGAATCCATCCTTTTCAAACAGACCGGAGTGCAATCTGTAATGGTAGCAATACCACTCATCGGCACCTCCAACGCTTTCTACCGTATAATCCTTTCCCTCCTTCAGGATGCGCACCCCATCGGAATCGGACAGCAGTATTTTCCGGGAAGTGATTTCATCCGGATTGCGCTCCGTCAGCTGTATATTCGGAACCTTATTGATATAATATGCTTCCGCAGCTGTCCTGAGCTCCCTCCCCAAAATAAAATCGGAACCGAACCGGTTCACCGAAAAATACCACACCTGCGAGCTTTCATTCCCGGCCTCATCCAGACCGTATGCCTCTATCCGATATTGTCCATCCAGTGCTCTTTCCCTGGGAAGCGCCGGGAACTGCATCCGGATGATCTTATCTGACTCCTCCTTCTGAAACAGAAGTCCCTGACGCCTGCCATCCCGGTATACCACAGCCTGTATCTGCTTTGTCCCGGATCCTTCGTCCGAAGCTTCCACCTCAAAACAAACCTCCCCTGCATTGGAAGAATTCTCCCGGATTCCCTGCAGGGACAGAGACGGCGCCGTAAAATCCAGCACAAATTCTTTCGACCGAAAGACCCTGGAGCTGTTCCCTGCCAAATCACGGACCTGGACTGCAAAGGAAAAACAGCCTTCCTCCTCAAAGGTAAGCAGCGCACTTCCGATTCCGTTTTTCCATCGAAAGCTTCCGGGGAACCCTTCCGATTCCTGCGCTTTCCCGTCCTTGTACAGCGTCCAGGTGATTCCGTCCGGATCCGGATTTTTTTCCGTCACCTGTAGAAGAAACGTCAGCTTTTCCCGAAAGCAGTTGTCCTCCCCCGCTGCGGTTCCCCTCTGCACCTCGATTACGGGAGCCGTACAGTCCACCGCAAATGGCTTTAATTCCTTAAGAAATCCGGTGTTTCCTGCCAGATCTGTACAGCTTCCTGTTATCCGGTAATCCCCGTCCCGATCAAACAAAAGCTCCGCCTCCATACAGGCTTCCTTCTCATTCCACCGGAAATTCTCCGTTTTGAGAAGCTCCTGACCATTGGAAAGCCGTATCCCTGTTTCATCAAAATGCTCATCCCACACCTGAAGCCTGGCTTTTCTCGGCCTGGCAAAGAAGCCCTCCTGCGCCTCCTTCTGCGCCTCAAATACAAGCTCCATCCTGGGTGCTTCACTGTCTATCTCTATGATCCTGCTCTCCCGGATACGATTGCCGGCCCGATCCTCTGCCCATACCAGCAGCTCATGTACTCCCTGAAACGCATTCCGGTCAAGCAGAATGGTTCTTTCCAGGCGATTCTTCTCAGAAGCATTTTCCGGCTGCCAGCACGCCAAGGCTTCCCCCTCTGCCGTAATTCCGGCTTTAGCAATTCCACTGCCCATATCTTCCACGAGGACCTGAATCGGAACATCCTCCCGGTATATTCCGTTTTTTCCGGCAGCTTCCCCAATGGAACAGACAATCCCCGGCGCTTCCTTTTCCAGTGTGACGAAGGCGACCCATTCCCAGTCTCCGGTACGATTACCTGCCCGATCCTCTGCCATCACGCCTACCGCATAGCTTCCCTCCTCCCTGATGTTAAGATCCAGCATTCCTTCACGGGAAGGCGTCTCCCAGGTCTGCGGCTCCAAAAGCTGAAGGGGCTGATCCTCCCCGGATCTCAAACAGATCCTGGCCGTTTTCAGCCCGCTGACCGAATCCTTCAGGGGAAGCTTAAGACAGAGATCCTGATTTCCGAATACCTTCTGTCCATCCATCTGTACCTCTTTTTCCCCACAGAATACCCGGATATGCTCCCGATCCGTCTCCGGAGCTCTTTGGTCCAGACAAAGCTTCTGTTTCACCGGCAGCGAAGCATTCCCTGCCGGATCCTCCGCGATCCAGCAAATTTCATAAATGCCTTCCTGCCATAGTCTTATGCAGGTTCTCCAGGTATCCGTTTCCCCGGGCACTGCTTCCCAGGACAATTCCGGAAGCTTGGGCATTTCCTCCTGACCGTCCGCTCCCTGAAGCCAAATGGTCAGCTTATCTGTCATCCCCTCACGAAAGGACACCGCTCCCGGACACGCCTCCCGCACGGTCAGCTCCAGAATTGCATGCTCCTGCATATACACACGGCCGTCCTCCTCCTCCTGTTTCAAAACACCTTCCTCTGTCAGAACCCTCAGCCTGGTTTCCGGAGCCGTCCGATCCACCCAGACATCCGGAAAATCATACAGCACCTCCCGGACACCGCTGGTATTTCTGTACACCTGAAGCTTCATCCGTCCTTCCTCTGCCGGAAGGACTGCCGACGCACGCCAGAGGTTTTCCTCCACATCCTCATAATCCGGCAGAATTTCCTGCTCTTTCAGGTCGCGCATCACGGAGATTTTCACTTCTTTTTCCCCTTCTCCCCAAAGAGAAAGCTTAAGTTCCTCTCCGTTCCGGTATAGAATCGTATCCTCCTGCTGTACCGGCTTCTGATCAATCTCTGCCTGCAGTACCCGACAGACGGTCTGCGCTTTTGAAACAGGAAGCGGCATGCACAGGCCTGTCAACAGTATCATCCCAAAAGCAAACGCTTTGGCAAGCCGCTCTCCTTTTCTCTTTACACCTTTATCCTTCATACATTTTCTCCTTCCTTCTCCGCAAGGAGCTCCTCCAGTACCTCCAGGAGGGTCAGAAGCTCCTCCTGCTCTTTTCCGCTAAATAATTCTCTGTTTTTCGTAAAATAATCCTCTGCCTCCAAAAGCATCCTCTGTTTGTTCTCACCAGAGCCGACCCTGGAATCTTCCAGGAAATACAGCTGCTGTATCAGTTCTTTTCCCACTCGCAGCAGATCCGAAGCCCTGTTATCTTCCTCCTCCAAAAATTGAAACAGCCCAAACAGACTCTTAGCCGTCTTGTTCTCCAGCTTTGCCAGATACTGAGCCTCCCGGCTCATTCGCCCGTCCAGTCCTCCCAGCTCAAGTGCTTCCCGGCACAGGCGGCTGCCCTTTTTCTGATCTTTTTCCCCCGCTCCCCGGTACCAGTACCCCTTTCCCATGCGGAACAGGATTCTTCCGCCGCGCTTCCCGGCACAGCTCAGAACCGCTCTTCGGGTAACATGAAAAAAAACCCTTTCATTCAGATATTGCTCCAGTTGTTCCCCCTGCACCGCATCAAAGGGCGTTTCGGTCAGCCGGTTGATTTTTGCCTCCCAGCCTGCAAGGCTTTGAGACCAGCCAAAAATCCCCAGCCCTCCTGCCGCCAGCAAAAGGCTCAGCACCCACACAGCCGCAGCCACCCGTCCCCGGCGACAAGCAGCTTTCCACTTTTTCATTTTTGCGGACAGCAGACATCCTGTCAGCCGCCTTCGAACTTCTCTCATGGAACCGGGACGGTCGGAAGGCTCCGCCCTGGTACACTGTTCAAGAAGCAGGGACAGGCTGCGGGAAAGGGTTCCTTTTCCCGCAGCAGCCTTCAGTGTACGTCCCAGTCCGTAAATATCCGTCCGGACCGTCAGCGCTTCCCCCTTCTGAAACTGTTCCGGTGCAGCATAGCCCACGGTTCCCAGCCCGTCTGCACTCAGAGTTTTTCCCCTTCCAAGGACGCCTGCACAGCCAAAATCCACCAGCGCATTCAGCTGCTTCTCTTTCATCAGAATATTCGCCGGTTTGAGATCCAGGTACAGTACCCTTCTCTTTCCTCGATGCATCCAGCGCAGAAGACTGCTCAGCCGGATTCCAAGAAGAAGAACCTCCTCCTCTTCCAGAGCACTTTCCTGCAGCAGAAGCTGTTCCAGCGTTCTCCCCTGACACTGCTCCATTACGATACAATAGGCATTACCCCAGGAAAAGCTCTCCTCAAATGCCGGAACCGGATGACGGTTTCGCCTCCTAAGACGCCAAAGCCCACCATGGACTCCGAACAATCCCCCCGATTTCAGGCGCTTCAGAACCGCAGCCTCCGATCTGCCCATCTGCTGTGCATATGCGCCTTTTATAACCTTACAGGCAAACTGCCTTTCCGTACCCAGTCTGCGGACTGCATATACCTCGGCCATTCCTCCTCTTCCGAGAAGACCGGTAATCTCATAGTTTCCGACCGTTCTCATTTCTTCTCCTGATTCTGCCGTTTTTTGAACTTTGTCCGGTACTCTCCCGTTTTAATAAATATGACACTTCAATTTTTTTGTGGAATTTTAGCAAACCCGGGTCCGGGTCTGCCATGCGAAGAACTCGCAAATGAGATTTTATTATTATAACATCACAGCATTTAAACTGCAAGAAGCAAAACAGCCGCATGGATCTGCGGCTGTCCTTTACTGCTTCTGTCCGGATTACTTTCCAAAGGCGTCCTGAAGAACAGCTTCGGCAGTAATCTCTTCCTCTCCATAGGCGCTGGCATCCTGGGCAAGTACCTTTTCAACCTTTGTCTGCGTCAGTTCACGATTTGGGGACATATTGTCTGCCAGTGCGGCAGCAAAAACCGCCAGTAAGACTGCCATCAACAACACGTTTCCATTCTTCCTTTTCATAATAATGTTACTCCTCTTTTTATTTCAAATTCTTTTCAAATGCCGTATTGTAGTCCCGAATTATGAATAAATCATGTCCGGTTTCTTAATTTTTTATTAATTTTATCCATCAATAAGAGGCCGGAATGGAAAATTCCGACCTCTCCTGAGAGAACATTTATGTTTATGGATGTTATTGGTAACGGTTACAAAGCTTTATTCTGCATTGGTTTCGTCTTCGGCATTCGGGTCAGCCTCTTCACTGGTTTCATCTTCGGCACTCATGTCAGCCTCTGCATCGCTTGCCGTATTTGTATCCTCTTCTGTCTCCGAGGATTCTTCTTCGGATACTTCCCCGACCGGCTCCGTCTCGGCAGAGGTATCCTTGCTTCCGCAGCCGGCCATGGCCGCCATCGAAAAGACAAGCACGCATGCCAGAATCAATGTTTTTACTTTCTTCATTTTCATAATGATCTGCTCCTCCTTTCCTTTGAAGTGATTTTAAGTATACCTGCCAATTGTGAAGGATATATGTTCAAAGACTTAGGATTTTCTGAAAATGCTTAACCTGTGTTTAAGAAATCATAAGGTATCGCTTAAAAATATCTTTCGCTGCCTTACAGATGTGATATAATAGTAGAAAATCATTTTCAGGAGAGTGACAGCAATGAACATAAGACGAGCAGAAGAAAAAGATATGGACCGGATCAACGATCTGCTGTTCCAGGTTTGCCTGGTCCATCATAAGGGCCGTCCCGATCTGTTCAAATACGGTGCAAAAAAATATACCGACGAACAGCTTCTGGCCATTATACAGGATGACCAGCGGCCGATTTTTGTAGCGGAAGACAGTGATCAGGTCGTGCAGGGCTATGCATTCTGCATCTTTTCTCAGCACATCGACGATAATATCCTCACAGATATCAAAACTCTGTATATCGATGATCTCTGTGTGGATGAGACACTGCGCGGACAGCATATCGGCCGGCAGCTCTACGAAGCAGTTCTGGATTTTGCCAGAACAAGCGGCTGCTATAACGTTACTCTGAACGTATGGAGTCTGAACTCCTCAGCCATGAAATTCTACCAGTCCTTAGGACTGGAACCCCAAAAAGTAGGGATGGAAACCATCCTGTAGCCGGAAGGCTCCCATCCCCCAAAACGGCGTCTGTATACCGGCAGAGTTTCCCCTTGCAGACGCTGTTATTTATTCATTCTTACCGCCTTCTCAAACAGGAAATATCCCACCACAAAGAGGGCAAAGATCACCGATACCCCGGCATTCAGGCTTCCGGTCACCTGTGCGCCGATCCCTACCAGCGTTGTTCCCATAAAAGCAGCTCCCTTTCCGAAAATATCATACAAACCGAAATATTCCCCGGCCTTTTCTGCCGGGATTATTTTTGCGAAATAGGACCTGGACAATGCCTGAATTCCCCCCTGGAACATCCCCACGCAGACGGCAAGAAACCAGAATTCCCAGGACTTATCCAGCTGAATCGCAAAAAGAGCAATGGCTCCATAGGCGAGAATACAAATACGGATCAGCTTTCCGTTCTCATATTTCGGCGCCAGGTAGCCAAACAGAAGAGCGAACGGAAACGCAACGATCTGCGTCAGCAAAAGTGCCAGAAGAAGCGTCGTGGAGGTAAATCCCAGGGCACTTCCAAAGGCGGTAGCCATATCAATGATCGTATACACCCCATCAATATAAAAGAAAAACGCAATCAGGAAAAAGAAAATTTTCGGTTCTTTCCGAATTTCCCGGAACACACAGAGCAGGCGCGCAAAGGTTTCCCTGAACGCATGCTCCTTCCTGGGCGTATAGTAAATCTGGCGATAATTCTTAAGAAGAGGTACGGTCGTCAGAAGCCACCAGGCACCATTCAGGAAAAAGGCAAAAGCCATCGCGGTCCGCATGGGAAGACCGGAAAAGAGTACAATCACAAGGCTTGCAATAAAGGGAATGCAGCTTCCGATATATCCCCAGGCATATCCCTGAGAGGAAACCGTATCCATCCGCTCCGGGGTGGTTACATCGGAAAGCATCGCATCATAAAATACCAAGCTGCAGGAATAGCCCACCTTCGCAATCAGAAAAATTGCCAGAAAAGCAAACCACGTATCCGGGACGGCAAGGAAACACAGGCCGGCCACACCTACCGCAAGGCTCACTGTAAAAACCGGCTTCTTAAATCCCCTGGTATCCGCCAGCGTTCCGAACACAGGCCCCAGAAATGCAACCAGAAGGGTTGCCACCGAAGCGGCATATCCCCAGTAGGCCAGATAATCCACCTCCGAAATTCCCGCTTCTCCTGCAAGATAGTTGAAATAGATCGGAATAATTGTGGCCACCAGAAGGGTAAAGGCAGAATTGCCCACATCGTAAAGCACCCAATATTTCTCCAGCTTTGTCATTTCCTTTGCATCCATGTTTTACGTTCTCCTATTATTTATCTGTTCTTCTACTCGAAATTTCTTCGGAATCTGTCATTGAGCGGCTTCATTTCGGTGCAGCCCTCCAGATATTCCTCAATCAGATCCTCGCAGGGCTCTACAGCTGCCTTCAGCCGTCGAAGCAGCTCCCAGTTACTGTCCACACATCTGGGATTCGGTTCCTCATTCACGATCATCCCATGAATGGAATCATAATTTCCGCTCACCTTCAGCACCGTATCCAGAAATACCCGTTTGGATTTTTTCGGTGCCAGCAGAAGCGTATGACAGCGCTTCATGGATTTCACGGCTTTTAAAATCTGTCTGGGCTCCAGTCCGAAAAACGGTGCAATAATCTCTGCGCATTTTTCATTTACCATCACATGCTTCGCCGCATTCCTCATATGGGGATCCAGACCCTTTTTGCGCATCAGCATGCTGTCAAACTCTGTTTCAATTTCCGAATGACTGATCCCGCTTTCCTCCATCTTCTCGGCCACATAGCCATGGCATTCGCTGTCCAGCATAAAATGACAGATAAATCCGGCAATATAAGCCTCCATCGCCATTTTTTCTTCTCCGTCTGCCGCCAGAATTTTTCTTCTGGCATTTTCAAAAAATTCTTCAGCCTCTGCATCGTGCATCTCATTCCCCAGACGACTGATCTCATTGGAATGCAAAGGCTCAAAATAGAACAGAATATCCGGTCCGTGTATCCCGATATGATACAACGGAAGGTAGTCCTTAATCCTTTCCTGCAGATCTCTTGGCAATTCCTTCAGGACCTTCTGACCAAATACATAATGTGCATATGCTGCCGGCATAGCTCTCACTCCTATCGGATAAATATTGTACGATTTATATTATAGCATATATCAATCAAAAACGGACGGAGTATTTTCAAAATACCCCGCCCGTTGGCTGCATGTATTATTCCATCTGCATTTTTACAAAATCCAGGGCACGGTTTATACCGTTCACAACCCCGGTGGAGGAAACCGTTGCTCCGGACACGCCGTCCACGGCTGTCCCGGATACGGACCCGGACAGTTCAAAGTCAGCCTCCGGATCGCCGGATGCTTCCAGAAGCGCCTCCTCCAGAAGATTCACAAATCCTCCGACAGAAATGCTCACGCCTGTCACCGCATCTGTTTTTCCCTCATCATTCATATTCAGAAATCCGTATGACTGCCGTTCTATCACAGCCTCAGCCAGCGCCTGTGCCTGTTCTTTCCAGGTAAGGCCTTCTTCTGTCATCACATACTGCCCGTTTTCTGACAGTACCGATTTCCGGTTTCCTTCCTCATCCACGCTGTCCCACACAAGACCGGTTACTCTGCCGTCCGTTACCGTCATTTCCAGCTCATCGGCATAACCGTTTCCGGATGTCTCCGTACGAACGACATATGTTCCGTCCTGAAGGGATTCCCAGATTGTTTCCGATACATCGGTTCCCGCCAGATAAACCGGTCCCTCAATATCCGAGAATTGCGCACAGAATGCTTCCTCCGCGATTCTGGCTCCCAGATCCTGTGTCTCTGACTGCTGCACAACTTTCATGCCCAGCACACGGGAAGACTTTGGATCCACTGCCACATTCATGACAATCGCTCCCCCATAGCCCTGCTCCTTTACCGTAACCACATAGCCCTTCACTGTCTGATCCGTATCCTCGACACGCACCGCTTCCTGAATATTCTCATACCCGTTTGTATCCAGGCGGATCTTATCGCCCTCCAGAAGATCCTGATTCTCAAAACGCTTTGCCGGGCTTTTCAGATGCACGGCCCCCACAAAAAGGGCGGTTGCTGCAGCAAGGGTCACAACGGCTCCTACTACTCTCTTATCCATATACTCTTCCTCCGTGAAAATGATATTCTGCCGGATCATCCGGCCGTTTTCCTGCATACGCAATCTTATCATCTCACAGAAGGCTTCTTCAACCGGTAAATTCATCCAGCCCCGGCCGGATATCCCTCCATTTTCAGGAGGATTCCCTTCCCAGCTTCCGGTACAGGGTAAGATACATCGTCAAAAAGCAGGCCGTTCCTCCGAGGAAATTGGAAATCGGCTCCGCAAGAAAGATCCCGTTCACCCCGAGTCCGAACAGGCCCGGCAGAATCAGCGTCAGAGGAATTACCACGATACCCTTTCGGAAAACCGAGAAAAAGACCGCCTTGCGGGATCTGCCCAGAGCAGTAAAGGCCGCCTGTCCCGCATACTGGAAGGTCATCATGAAAAATCCCCAGAAATAGATATGTATGGAAGGTACGCCCACCTGTATCAGCTTTGCATCCTGATTAAAAATCCGGATAAAGAATTCCGGGAACAGCTCCAGAAGCCCCCACATGGAAAAGGTATAGACAAGCTGAATCACGGCGGTATAGCAGATTGCTTTTTTTACCCGCTCATACTCCCCGGCCCCGTAATTAAAGCTCATGATCGGCTGGGCACTGTTGGTCAGTCCCCTTACCGGCAGCTCCACAACCTCCCGGATGGAATTAATAACCGTCATAACGCCGACATAAATATCTCCGCCATGCACTTTCAGTCCGGCATTGCAGGCCATCTGTACTGCACTATTGGTCACCGCCATGGTAAAGCCCGCAAGTCCCAGGCTCAGAATCCGTCTTACCCGCTGCCCTTCACACGCAAGGCAGCTTTTCCGGATACGAAGCAGCGTCCTCTTTCCCGTAAGGAAACGGACGGTCCAGGCTGCAGCTGCAAACTGAGAAATCACCGTAGCCAGAGCTGCTCCCTGTACTCCCATATTCATTGCAAAAATAAAAATCGGATCCAGGATCAGATTCAGCACCGCCCCGATGGCCACGGTCAGCATTCCCGTCGTTCCAAAGCCCTGGGCATTGATAAAATTATTGAGTCCCAGACTTACCGTCACAAAGGTACTGCCCACCAGATACACGGATAAATAGGCATTTGCATAAGGAAACGTGGCATCACTGGCTCCCAGAAGATACAGAAGCGGACGCTTAAACAGGAACATCATTATCGTCAGCGTCACTCCGAACAATACGAGCAGCGTTGTACAGTTCCCAAGAATCCGCTCCGCCTCCTCCATATCCTTCTGCCCTCTGGCAATAGAAAAGAGCGGTGCACCTCCCCCACCCACCAGATTGGCAAATGCGATAATCAGAGTTAATACCGGAAAACAGATCCCCAGACCGGTAAGGGCCAGGGTCGCATGCTCCGGTATTCTTCCGATGTAGATCCGATCCACAATATTATAAAGTACATTGATCAGCTGCGCCAGTGTCATCGGTGCCGCCAGCCGAATCATATGGGACAGAACGCTTCCTCTCGAAAAGTCGTTTTCTCCCTTCATCCCTCTCATCCTCTTTCACAGGTTTCCTAAAGCCGGATAGCCTCTTTCCAGCTCTCAGTCAGACGCTCCAGCGAAAAAATCGCATTGGCCGGACTGGTAGACGGAAGCTTGATAATCTCAACCCCCGTATCTTTATAACAGTATTTTCGGTACAGGCGCCAGGCCGTATCCCCGTTGGCATAAATCCGGGAGATTTTTGTCTCCCGCAAAAGATATCCGATATCAGCCGGAACCACATTGCGGATGCTGCTGTCACTGGATCCCCGGATATCACAGGCCTGCACCACATCCCATATAGCAATTTTGTGGTCCAGAAGAAGCTTTTTCTTCTCCTCGGTCGTCACCGGAACAGGCTCTTCTGTCAGAGCGCTCAGCACTTTCCAGAAACGATTCTGGGGATGGCCGTAGTAAAACTGGTTTTCCCTGGATTTCACAGAGGGAAACGTTCCAAGAATCAGGATTCTGGAATCCGAATCATATACCGGTTCAAACGTATGTACCACATGAGAAAAATGCTCCTGTGGGCTCTTTTTCTTCGGGCGGACGGTTTTCTCCTTCTTCGAGCGGACGGTTTTCTCCTTCTTTGGGCGGCCAGTCTTTTCCTTTTTTGGGATAACCAGCTCCTCATCCAGCCGTTCCGCATTCCCGACGATGGGAATCCGATTCACGCCTCCGTCCTTCGCAACCGCAAGAACAAAGCCGTTGATCTTCACCTTATTATCCTCATACAGTCCAATGCTCTGATACAGGTCTTTGTAATATTCCAGAAGCATGAATTTAAGCTTCACCGTATTATTCTTCTTCATCTGCATACCTACAAGGCTGCCCTTGCGCTTCATATAGTAATAGATCGGAGCCTGAAGCGCACAGAAGCTGTCTGCCTGCCGGATGTAGGCGAGATTAAACAGAAAATCCTCACACCAGCTCAGCTCCGTCGTACAGGTCAGTGCATGCTTCTCAATGATTTCCCTCTTATACAGCTTATTCCACATAACCCCATAATAAAAATCAGCGGGATCTTCCATCATATGTTCTGCGAATTCCGTCCGGCTCATGACCTTCGTCTCGCTGATATGCTCTTTCCTCGCGAACAGCTCCCCATCCACCCGGAAAAAGTCTCCGATCACCATATCACAGCCCGTCATCTCCGCCAGAGTAACCATCTTCTCCGTGGCATCCGGCGTCAGCCAGTCATCACTGTCCATAAACTGCAGGTATTTTCCGGTGGCAGCAGCCATAGCGATGTTCCTGGAATCAGAAACCCCCGTATTCTCCTTATCAATCAGACGCACTCTGGCATCCTTTCGCTCATATTCCTCACAGATTGCAAGACTGTTGTCCCTGCTTCCGTCATTCACGAGCAGGATCTCCAGCTTCGGATAACTTTGGCCGATCACACTGTCCAGGCATCTTTTCAGATACATCTCCGCATTATAAACCGGTATGATAATCGTAACTGTCTCCATGCGTTTCCATAAACCCCCTGTATCCCTATCCTAAATGCAGGACACGTACGCCTTTTCCTGAAAAAGCGTACGTCTCCTACAAAAAACGGTACTATGAAATTTCATGTCTGTCAAGGAGAAATCCCTGCTGCCGCCTCCGCTTCCCCGTTGCTGTCCGCCTCCGAAGATTCTTCGGCTTCTTCCATTTCCTTTGGAGAAAAGAAGCCAAAGCCATAGGCGCCCCATTCCAGTCTGCACTCCACGGATTTTCCCTCTCCCTGATTGTACACCAGATCCAGAACAATACTTTTATATCCGTCGTACACCTGCGCCTCATTCAGATAACTGTCCTGTCCCTCCTTTGACATCGGCGGATTATTATCCCGAAATGCCTCTTCAATCTGCATATCACTGTCGGCATCATACACGGGCCTGGTCTTTGACAGCACTTCCAGGAACGACTTCTCATCCAGCCCATATGCTTCCAGGATCTGGTCCTTCTGATTGCCCAGGCTTTTCAGCACATGTTCCCCGGAAATATCCTCATAGGAAATGCTGTGAATTTCCATATCCGACATTTCCAGATAGCCGCCCCACAGATAAGCTAGATCATTATAATCCTGATAATATGCATCTCTGATATCCCAGTTATAAATCCAAAGCCTCTTTAGTCCGATCAGTTTTCCGGTGGCATCGTCCAGGGTCATGCTGTAAATTTCCCCATTTTCCCCATAACCCAGAAACTGCCACACGATCAGCGACTGGGCAGGATTTTCCCTGTTGGCCGCCGTGTAAAGCTTTCCCTCTTTCTTTCCAAAATCCACCGGTGACGGGAGCAGCCCCATGGAAAACAGAATGTCAGTTTCCACGTACATGCAGGTCATGGCCGAACCGTAATCCAGGTTCTTCCCCTGGGACATGGTAATATACTCAATATATTCTATGTTTTCATTCAGAAGGAATGCAAATTTTTCCAGCAGCGACTTTTCTTCCATTTTTTCCGTACGGGTAATATGTACGGCAGAAGCCTCCTCCAGCACGATCTGATCCAGCAGCTGTTCCTCCTGTATTTTGGAAATGTAAAACGGCAGAAGGGTACCCACCGCCAAAGCCAGAAGCAGAAGGCACAGAATCTCCAGATATCGGATCCGTTTCATTTCTTCTGTCCCTCCTTCCTGCTGTATGGCAGCACAATACGAACCATGGTTCCCTCCCCCAGTACACTGGAAAACTCCATGATTCCATGATGCAGCGTCACGATTTCCTGACAGATGGCAAGCCCCAGACCGGCTCCGCCCTTCTCCCTCGACCTGGATTTGTCCACCATATAAAAGGCCTCCGTGATCCGATCAATCTCTTCCTTTGGAATCCCCTTTCCCGTATCCCGGACATAAAAGGCATATCCTCCCTTTTCCGCTTTTCCGATTATAACAATGGTTCCTCCGCCGTCGATTGCCTTTCTTCCATTATCCACAATATTCAGAAGGACGGTTTCGATCAGGTCCTTATCCCCGGCAAAGATCCCCTCCTCCGCCTTGATTTTCAGACGGATCTCCTCTTTTTTGAGTACGGGACGCATGGTTCTTTCAATTTCGCCAAGAAGAAGCATGGCAGACACCGGCTTTAACACAATCTCTTCATT
Organism: Lachnospiraceae bacterium; assembly: GCA_022763925.1. Classification (GTDB taxonomy): domain Bacteria; phylum Bacillota; class Clostridia; order Lachnospirales; family Lachnospiraceae; genus JAGTTR01. The sequence continues at coordinate 37,940 of JALERW010000022.1, read as the reverse complement.
TCTCAGCAGCATCAGATCCAGAAGCTTTAAGGAAAGTCCCTCCAGGCGCTTCCCTTCCGTAAAAATATAGCTGGCTGCCAGGAAACGGTGCTCCTCATCCAGCTGGCTGGAGCGCAGCATATCCGCATATCCGATAATGGAAGTAAGCGGTGTTTTCAGCTCATGGGCAAAGCTTCCTATAAAATCCTCCTGCCGCCTGGCAGTAAAGGTCAGCTCCTCAATATCTGCCTCTATCCGGTCGGCCATATCATTAAAATCCTCTGCCAGAAGTCCGATCTCATCCTCCGTCCGGATCTTTGCCCGGGCCTTCAGATCTCCTCCCGCAAACCGCCTTGTCACCCCGGATAACTTCATCACCGGATCCGTCAGCCACAGCGCCATAAAGAAATTGACAATACCGCTGATGCTTCCCACTACGAGAATCATTTTCCGGAACAGGTCAAACTGCTCTGTCCGCTCCCGAAAAAGCTCCGACACATCCCGGAAAGTCTCCACATAAACAGCTTCCTCCTCAAAATAGAGCATGGATGCAGTCTGTATCAGATACAGCTCCTCATACCTGCGTATCGCATGTCCGGTCTCATTCTCCTCAAGGGAGATGATCAGCTCCTTTTTGGCATCAATTTTCCGCAGAGAAAGCCCCGCATTCTCATAAATCGTTTCCTTTTTCCCGCTGCTTACCCGATACAGAATCAGGCTTCCTCCCATACCTGCATCCATGTTTTTCAGGCTGTCCCTGATCAGAGCATCCTCCCCGATTCCGTTGTCCTCACTGTTGGACAGATTCACAGCCAGCATCAGCTGCAGCATTCGGTTCTCTTCTCCCGCGCTTACAATCTCCCGATTCAGACTGGAAGAGAAGCTCGATGCCACAAGAAAATATCCCCCTGCCGCCAGCGACAGAAGAACGATCAAAAATGTACTGACAAATATTTTCCATGAAAATTTCATATAGATCTCCTGCCGGTATCAGATTTCCAAACGATAACCCACCTTGTAAACCGGTTTTATTTTATCCTCCCAGCCCACCTTTTTTCGCAGACGCTGTACATGCAGGTCCACCGTACGGCTGTCCCCCATATATTCGCTCTCCCACACATGCTCATAAATCTTCTCCCGGAAAAGCGCAATATTTCGGTTTTGAACAAACATCACCAGCAGATCAAACTCTTTTTTGGTAAGACTGATCGGTTCCCCATTCTTCTTTACCACCCGGGACACCACATCAATTGTCAGATCCCCGGCCTCCAGCACTTCCTCCGTTTTATGATATCTCCTCAGTACGGTCTCTACTCTGGCCAGAAGCTCGATGATCTCAAACGGCTTTGCCAGATAATCGTCAGCTCCCAGCCTGAGCCCCTTCACCTTATCCACCACACTTGTCTTTGCGGTCAGAAAAATCACCGGTATTCCCATGGGACGGATATATTCCATCAGTTCATAACCATTCACCTTCGGCAGCATGATATCCAGAAGTACCAGATCATAGGTCTTCTGCTCCAGATAATCTGCCGCCTGCATCCCATCATAAGCACAGGTACAGGTATATCCGGCATTGGTCAGTGACATATCGATCAGATTGGAAATCGGCTTTTCATCTTCCACAATCAGTATTTTTGTCATGATAATCTCCCTCTCTTTTCCGCCCCTTCTATATCCTTTCGCTCATTCCTCATCTGTCCTCCTGCTCCTTTAGATATTCCTCCAGACAGATTCCCTGATCCATAATCTCCCGGGCAATACGGACGCCCACATACCGGTAATGCCAGGGCTCATAAATAATCCCTGTAATATCTGTCTTTCCGGTGGGATAACGAAGGATAAACCCGTAATTGCTGCAGTTCTCCATCAGCCATTGCTGCTCCTTTGTCCGTTCCTGGCCTTCGTCCAGAAGCTGATAATCCTCTGATACCAGGTCCACAGCCAGGCCGGTCTCATGCTCACTGGTTCCCGGCCTGGCTACGGTTTGGGCTGCTTCCTCCCTGGCACTGCTTTCTGTCCAGCCTGCAGCCAGATACTGCTGCACCTTTTTTTCAAACAGGCTGCTCTGCCGCTCTCTGCTGCGATAGGCAGAGCATATTTTAAGCTTCAGTCCCTGGGCCCTTCCGGCCTCCAGCATTTCCTCAAGTGCCTGTGCCGCACACGCATCCAGCTGATAACTGCCCTCCACAGTTTCCAGAGAAGGGGCCGGTCCTTCAAACGGATGCTGTGCATTGACAAGCAGTGTTTCAAACCAGAATTTTTCTTCCGCTGTTCCGGTACCTGTTTCCCCGCTCTCTTTTAAACTCCCGGAACCCACCGCTTCCGGCTCGTCCCATCTGCTGCCTTCTGCCGCCATCGCGCGAACCTGAAAAAGCACCAGGAAAGAGCCGGCAAAAAATCCAAGAAAGAAAACAAAAACTGTGAAAAAAATTCTTCCGGAAAACCGGACCAGATGCTCTTCCATTCCGAATGTCCTCCCTTTGACCTTCCCTTTTATAAGATCATCATAGAAGAGACATGCATCATAGTTCCATCAATTCTGACAGATTCTGATTTTATTATAACGAAACCCTTCCCTTTTCACAATCTTCGCACAGACAGGCAGGCTCAGGCAACGTCCGCTTGTCATCAAAGCCAAAATATAGTATTCTAATACTGTTACTATCTGACCTGATATCGTTGAAGATTCAGAAAGAAAGAAGGAGATTTTGTGAGCGTCAGTCTGGAACAACAGATTCTTATTACGAAATCTGCGCTTAATATGTTGACCGATATACATAATTTTAAAGGGAGGACATCCTTTCCCCATTTCAACCGCACCGGCCTGTCAGAGGCTCAGGTGTTTGCCCTTCTGGCAGGACTGGATTCCCTGATTCCCTATTATATAAGAAACTATACTACAACCACCACCGCGGATGAGCATGGAAACTGGAGCTGGACCTTCCTGATCGAATACACCGGCAATGACCGGACCGAGCTGATCTCCTGCCAAAACGCAGTGACTCAGTCCGTTTCTTTTCTTGCCCCCCAGCTCTTTAAGGAAAAAATGCCGGATTATGTCAGAGTGTATCGTGCCTGCGCTTTCCTTGCAGGCTCAGTCTCCTATGAAAACTGCCCGGAAAGCAATCCACATCTTCATAATGCCTACGGCGCTCTGATCAAGGGTTCCTGCGGCTGCCAGGGCTATGCCCTTGCCCTGAAACTGCTGATGGATGCTGCCGGTGTTCCCTGCATCGTTATCTCCGGTCCCGTATTAAAGGAGGCCGGAGCCTATGCCTGCAGCCGGTTCGATTACGACGTAAGGACAAAAACCACCCGCCATTACTGGAATCTGGTGGGAATTGAAACGACTGCCGGCATCCGCTATTTTCACGTCGATGTCTGCTGGGGACAGAAAGAAAAGGAATTTGACCTCACCTATTTTCTGAAAGACGATTATTTCATGCAGAAATCCCGGAAATGGGATTACGAATCCTATCCCGCCTGCAAGGTGCTTCCAGGAAATGATATGGAAAAACTGCTTCGTTAGCTTATGTCCCTTACTCTCCTTTTTTCTATCTTAATTTATTGACTATGGGAAAGTCAATCTACCCGTTTTTTTCCCAATATCTGCCTTCGCGAATTGACATTTCATTCTTTATGTGATATTCTCAAATTGTGTCTAAGAACACCTATTCTATCTATTTGGAGGTATTACTGAAATGAAAGGTACTGTAAAATGGTTCAACAACCAGAAGGGGTATGGATTTATCTGTGATGAGGAAGGACATGATGTTTTTGTACATTACACCGGCCTCAATATGGAAGGCTTCAAAACCCTGGAGGAAGGCCAGAACGTTGAATTCGATGTTACAGACGGTGCAAAAGGCCCTCAGGCTGTCAATGTAACCAAGCTGTAAGCATCCTGTGTAGTACGTATTTGTTGTACCTTTATCTGTAATACACGAAATTGTGAAATGGAGTCTATGTAAGAATAAAGCTATACGAATATATGCTGCGAGGGGCAGCCCGATCAGGCTTTCAGGCCGTCGGGCTGCCCTGTTTTTTTCCCGTTTTTCCTTTCCTTTTATCCAACTTTTCGTTTCTTTTACTTTTCCATTTACTTTAGCGCATTAAAATGCTATAATTTAAGAAATTTCAGAAGCAAAATTAACCGTTTTGCACAAAAGTATTTAGAGAAAGGATATTTCACTATGGGACAATACTATCAGCCGGAGATTGAATGTGCATCCCGGGAACAGATCAAGGCCTGGCAGGATGAACGCCTGGTCAAGCAGGTACACCATGTTTATGAGCATGTACCTTATTATAAGAAACTTATGGATGAAAAGGGCGTAAAGCCGGAAGATATCCGCTCCACAGAGGATCTTCACAAGCTTCCGTTCCTTACCAAAGCAGATTTGAGAGACGCATATCCTTACGGCCTGCTGGCTGTACCTCTGGAAGACTGCGTACGTATTCAGTCCACAAGTGGAACCACAGGACGCCGTGTCGTTGCATTCTATACCCAGCACGATATTGATCTCTGGGAGGACTGCTGTGCCCGTGCCATCGTCGCTGCAGGCGGATCCAACAAGGACGTGGTTCATGTCAGCTACGGTTACGGCCTGTTTACCGGAGGCCCCGGCTTGAACGGCGGCTCCCACAAGGTTGGTTCTCTGACCCTTCCCATGTCCTCCGGCAATACCGAGCGTCAGATCCAGTTCATGTGTGATCTGGAGTCCACCATTTTATGCTGTACCCCGTCCTATGCGGCGTACCTGGCGGAAACAATCTGGGAAAAAGGCCTTCAGGACAAAATCAAGCTGAAAGCCGGTATCTTCGGTGCAGAAGCCTGGACTCAGGAAATGCGGCACGACATCGAGGAAAAGCTTGGCATCAAGGCCTATGATATTTACGGACTTACTGAGATCAGCGGCCCCGGCGTTTCCTTCGAATGCTGTGAGCAGACCGGAATGCATATCAATGAAGATCATTTCATTGCAGAGGTCATCGATCCGGTTACCGGAGAAGTGCTTCCGGACGGCGAGAAGGGAGAGCTGGTCTTCACCAGCATCACAAAGCAGGCATTCCCGCTGCTTCGCTACCGTACCCGTGATATCTGTGTACTCAGCCATGAAAAATGTGCCTGCGGCAGAACGCATGTAAAGATGTCCAAGCCTATGGGCCGAAGCGATGACATGCTGATCATCAAGGGAGTCAATGTATTTCCGTCCCAGATCGAGACAGTTCTTCTGAACAAAGGATATCCGGCAAACTACCAGATTATCGTTACCCGTGTAAACAACAGCGACAACCTGGAGGTTCAGGTGGAGATGACATCCGAGATGTTCTCCGATACGGTTTCCCAGGTTTCCAGGCGGGAAAAAGAGCTGGTAGATGCCTTAAAGGCCATGCTCGGCATTTACGCAAAAGTGACACTCGTTGCGCCTAAGACCATCACCAGAAGTGAGGGCAAGGCTGTCCGTGTAATTGATAAGCGGAATTTGTATTAAAGATCAAAGGGGGTTTTCTTATGACTATCAAACAGCTTTCTGTTTTTGTAGAAAATAAGCCCGGAAAACTGGCTGAATTTACAAAGCTTCTCTCCGAGCACGGCATCGACATGCGGGCCCTGTCCATCGCTGAGACCCCGGACTTCGGTATCCTGCGTGTGATCGTGGATGATCCCTATCAGACTACCTGCGTGCTGAAGGATGCCGACTACATTTTTTCCATCACTCCGGTCATCGCTGTTGCGATTCCCGACGAACCCGGCAGTCTGTCCCGGATTGTTGATATTCTCGGTGCCGGCGGAATCAATGTGGAATATACCTATGCATTCATCACGAGGAATAAGGATCTTGCATATATGATTTTCCGTGTGGAAAATAACGAGAAAGCCATCGATGTTCTGACGAAGAATGGTGTGAAGCTCGTGGCGGAAGACGAATTATACGATCTGTAAAAATGATACACGGATTCGAAACAAGGCGCTGTCATGCAATATGGCAGCGCCTTTGTGTTACCATACATCTGACACTATGGCATCCCTGTATAGAATTCCTCTGTCATTTCTGATTATTCGCCTGAACAGGCTTGATTCATTGTTTGATCTGCGGACACTCTTCTGATGGTGTCCGCATCTTAGATTAGTTCACAGAATTATTTAGAAATTACATTTGACTCATAAACTCTTCAATAGAAGCAGCTCTCGCAGCCAGCTTATGCCAGCGCTTTAAAATGGATAGATCCTTTTCATTAAGAATTCTCTCTTTTAGATTTTCCGGTACAGATTCATCCTCAAAATCTTTCATACTATCCTCCAGGTCAGCCCCTACAAATTCCAGAAACTTTACCAATTCCTCTGAAACTTCTGATCGGTTTTTTCCTCGGGTACTCAAAAAAATACTGTGACTTCCGTCATTGACCTGTGCTTCCGGTGCCTCTTTACAGAGGTGTTCCGCTGTATAACAGTATTTTTTCTGTCCAAAAGGATCAAAGTCGCAGATAAAAATAACATAACTGTCCGGCAGTTCCGAGTATGGTATACCGCTTAATAAAAGCTCCATGTCAATCTGACTGTGATAATACCTCGTACGTTTTCCTATTGATTTGTCCGACGTCGCCTGCATTTCCACATTATAATGTGTATTCTTCTTGCTCATATATTCCTCCATTATACAGAGGAATTCTATATATCGATTATATCACAGAATACAGTATGATTCTCCTCTAATCTAAAATGTGTGGACCTTTTGAACCTTTTTCCTTCCAAAACTTTGTATACCGAAAATACAAAAGCTGATATCCGCAGAATCAGTCTTCGTCAAAAAACGCTTTCCGGATATCAGCTCATGTTTTTAATCAATCACATGAATTCCATGCTTTTTCAATATCTGTACAGCCTCTTCCAGATACTCTGTCTGGAAAACCATAACCGGCGCATTGTCATCCCTGATAACAAAAGAATAAATATAGCTGATACTGATATTTCCTTCTGCCAGCACTCCAAGCATACGGTTCAGGCTGCCCATCCGGTCTTCAATCTCCACTGCAATTACATCCTTGGTCTGAACGAAAAAGCCCTTTTCCTTCAGGCATTGCACTGCTTCTTCCGGCTTATCTACAATCAGACGAAGAATACCAAATTCCGGTGTATCAAAAGACGAAATTGCGCGGATATTAATTTTGTCATTGACAAGCTCCTGGGTCACCTTCATCAGGCTGCCTGCCACATTTTCCACAAATACGGAAAGCTGCTTCATGTTTCTATGTCTCCTCTCCAAATGTCCTTACAGCGTATATCCTGTTTCAAAAGCCTTCTTGTTCAACTCCACAGTCTTTGGAGGAACGGTTCCCTCGATCACCTTCAGCCACTGCTCTTTGTCAAATTCCATATGCTGTGCCGCAACACCGAGAACAATAATGTTGAATGCCTTTGGATTTCCCAGCTTCTTGGCCTCTTCCATGGCATCCACGGAATATACGGTAAATTCTCTGGAAAGCTCTTCCAAAATATGCTCCGGATACTGTGCGGCTCCGATCACTACCGGCATCGGGTCGATACGCTGATCGTTCACGATCAGGACTCCGCCTTTCTTAAGATAATGTGCATACCGCAGCGCTTCCAGACGTTCAAAGGCAATGATGACATCCGCACAGCCCTCTTCCACGATAGGCTCCGCCACCTGCTCTCCATAGCGGACATAGGTTACCACGCTTCCGCCTCTCTGAGCCATACCATGTACTTCAGAAAGCTTTACATCAAAGCCTGCCTGCAGTGCCAGGCCTCCCAGAATCCGGCTGGTCAGCAGCGTTCCCTGGCCTCCGACACCGACGATCATAATATTTCTCGTTGCCATTATCTGTCACCTGCTTTCTCGATTGCCTGGAATTTGCATAAGCTCTCACATAAGCCACATCCGGTACACATAGTTTCATCAATCACAATCGTTCCATCCTCTGCTTTTCCCATGGCAGGGCATCCCGGTTTCATGCACATACCGCATTTCTTACATTTATCACTGTGTACAGCATAAACCGGCTTTCTGCTCTTATCCAGCAGCACGCAGGGAGATTTCGTTATGATAACCGAAACCGCATCCCTGGCCGTCTCCTCCTTGAGCACCTGTTCCAGACGTTCCACATCAAACGCATTGACTTCTTCCACATATTTTACACCCAATGCATGACACAGCTCTTTCAGGTTTATTGCATTGGTGGGCTCCCCGTTCAGCATTTTTCCGGTGGCCGCATGATCCTGATGGCCCGTCATTCCGGTGGTGGAATTATCCAGAATGATCACCGTACCCGTTCCCTGGTTGTACACCATGTTCATCAGCGAATTGACTCCCGTGTGCAGGAAGGTGGAATCCCCGATCACCGCTACCCAGTCTTTGATATATTCACGGCCTCTTGCCTTCTCCATTCCGTGAAGAGAGGAAATGCTTGCTCCCATACAAATGGTGGTATCAATAACCTCCAGCGGTGCCACGGCTCCCAGGGTATAGCATCCAATGTCTCCCGCTGCATGGATATGTAATTTTTTAAGGACAGAAAAAACACTTCGGTGAGGACATCCCGGACAAAGAATCGGCGGCCGTACCGGAACCTGCGCCGGCATACGACTTTCGGTTTTCTCCTTTTTGATGGCTTCCTTTACCATCCGGGCACTGTATTCCCCCTGAATCGTGAATATCTCCTTGCCGATACAGGGAATTCCCCAGGATTTCACCTGTTCCTCGATAACCGGCTCCAGTTCTTCCACAATATAAAGGGTCTCCACCTTTGCCGCAAATTCCTCGATCAGCTTCCTTGGAAGCGGATTCACCATGCCGAGCTTCAGAACGGATGCCTCGGGAAGCGCTTCCTTTACATACTGATAGGGAATTCCGCTAGTGATGACACCGATCTTCGTATCCTTCAGTTCTACCCGGTTGATGGGGAAGCTGCAGCCATCTTCCATCAAAGCCGTCGTCCGCTGCTCCACATGGACATGACGCGGAATCGCCTTAGCCGGCATCATCACATGCTTTGCGATATTTTTCGTATAGGGCTTATCTTCCGCCTCGCGCCGCGGAAGGAGCTCCACCAGTCCCTGGGAATGAGAAAGTCTCGTGGTGGAACGCACGATCACCGGTGTATCGTACTTCTCACTCATGTCAAATGCAAATATCATAAAGTCTTTGGCTTCCTGAGAATCAGAAGGCTCAAGCACCGGAACTCCTGCTGCCCGGCCGATCATTCTGGTATCCTGCTCATTCTGAGAGCTGTACATTCCCGGGTCATCCGCTGCCACCAGCACAAGTCCTCCGGTCGCCCCGATATAGGAAACGGTATACAGCGGATCTGCCGCCACATTCACTCCCACGTGCTTCATAGAAGCCATGGCACGCACACCGCTTATGGAGGCTCCGATGGCCACTTCCATCGCTACCTTTTCATTGGGAGACCACTCTGCGTATACTCCCGGATATTTGACTAAATTTTCACTTATCTCTGTGCTCGGCGTCCCCGGGTAAGCTGCGGATACTTTTACCCCAGCTTCATATGCCCCTCTGGCAAACGCCTGATTGCCGAGCATGATCACTTTCTCTGACATGTTCTTCGCCCTTTCCTGCATTTTCACCGACAGCCGTCTTCCCGGCTGCACAAAACTCAACATTATGCGCTCATTGTACCATAATTTGCCTTGATTGAAAACATCGAATTACTGCAGAAATTTTCTGCATATATTGTAATATATCAGAATTTTCTATATACTTAAGGTATAGCCTTATCAATCGAATCATAGGCCAAAAGACAGAATGGGGGTTTTACTATGAGTGAACAAATGATTCCTTCTTTCGATGGTACCAAGCTGTATATGAAAAAGGAAACCGATTTTCCCTGCCGGGCAGCCGTTGTTATCGTACACGGACTGTGTGAGCATCAGGGACGTTATGATTATTTTGCAGATAAGCTGCATGCCGCCGGAATCGGCACCTACCGCTTTGATCACCGCGGTCATGGCCGCTCCGAGGGAGAACGCACCTATTACAGCGATTTTAATGAAATACTGGACGATGTGAATGTTTTTGTAGACATGGCCATTGAGGAACATCCGGACATTCCCGTATTTCTTCTCGGCCACAGCATGGGAGGCTTTGCTGTTTCCCTGTACGGAGCCAAATATCCGGATAAAAAGCTGCGCGGCATTATCACAAGCGGCGCCCTGACCCGGGACAACGGCGGACTGATCACCGGCGTTCCGAAAGGGCTGGATCCCCATACCAAACTTCCGAATGAGCTTGGTGCCGGTGTCTGCTCTGTTGCTGAAGTTGTGGAATGGTACGGTCAGGATCCCTGGAACACCAAGACCTTCACCACCGGTCTGTGCTACGCCCTCTGCGACGGACTTTCCTGGTTCCAGGAAAAAATCGGCACCTTCGCTTATCCGGTCCTTATGATGCATGGGGAAAAGGACGGCCTTGTAAATCTGAAAGACACCTATGATTTCTTTGCCATGGCCGGATCCTCCGACAAGCAGATGAAGGTATACGGAAACCTGTTCCATGAGATCCTCAACGAATACTGCAAAGATGAGGTGATCGCCGACACCATCGCCTGGATGGGCAAACGGATCTGATAAACAGATAAAGCCGAAAAATGGGGACAGTCCCTTTTTGAAAAATTGGGGGGCTGTCCCTTTTTCCTGTTATTCTTTCTCAAAGTGCTGATAATCTTTTACACTGTTCCAGTCTCCGCCCCAGGAAAACCCGTGCTCCTTAAATAAACGGCAGCACAGGTCATTCTCATCGATCTTGTAGGGAAAATCCTGCTCCCGGTCCATGTAGGCCTCTCCTGCGGCCGGCTCACATACCATGGTTCCGTTCACAGTCCGAATATAAGGATTATACAGCGGATTAATATCAATGGCTTTTCCATAGCTGTGATTGGAAAGCTTTTCTTTTCCGGACACCCTGCGAAAATTGAAACACGAAGTGTTATTGTCCGCCATGGACGCCTCATCATCCGCCTCATATTCATCGATCAGACGCATTTTCTCAATGGGATATTCAGACTCATACAGTTCCCGGAATATATCCAGCAAATCCTGCGCAATGGCTTCATTCGCCACCAGTTCCCCGATATAGGGTATTCCATCAAAGCCGATGCAGCTCACCTGAAGGTAGCGCAGAGACTCCCGCGGTATCGTACAATCCTCTTTATAGGATTTTCCATACATCCGGGCAAACAGCTCATCAGAAATTTCCTCACTGGTAAAGACCGGATAATTATCCCATGTGCCGGCCATTTCCAACGCACTTCCTCCCGCCTGAACTTCCCCCGTTTTTTCCTGCTCCGTTTCTCCTGCAATTGTCTGCGGCATTTCCATCTCCTCTTCCCGCACGGTCATTTCCTCCCTCTGCTCTGGTTCGGACATGGCTCGTTAGCAGCCGCCATAGCAGAAGACAGCTATTCCAGCAAAGATGACCGTCACACATAGTGGTTTTCTAATATATATTCCAGCATACGAATTCTTTTTCACTCTTTTCCCTTCTCCTTTTCCAGATCCTATTTTACCATCAAAGTACAACGGTTCATAGAGGGACTATCCCCCATTTATCGAAAAAAGGACTGTCCCCCTTTTTTATTAATCGGGGACAGTCCCTCTGCACAATTCTACAGCAATTCCTTCAATATTTTATTTACCATACCCGGATTTGCCTTTCCCTTCATGGCCTTCATGGTCTGACCAACCAGGAAGCCAAGGGCTTTTTCTTTGCCGCTGTGATAATCTTCAACAGATTTCGGATTTGCAGCGATGATTTCTTCGATGGTACTGCGAAGCGCGCCTTCATCGTTTACCGCCTTCAGACCCTTTTCTTCCACATAGCGATCGGGATCGATATCGTCGGTAAAGATGATCTCAAATACTTCCTTGGCTACGGTTCCGTTGATCGTTCCCGCATCCACCAGCTCGATGAGCTTTGCCAGATTTTCCGGAGAGAAGGACAGCTCCTCCGGCTCCATATCGTGCTCCTTCATCAGCCGCATGGTCTCTACCATCAGCCAGTTGGACACCTTCTTGGGCTTTTTGCAGATAGCAGTAGTCTCCTCAAAGAGATCCGCCAGATGCTTGGATTCGGTCAGAATCTTTGCATCATATTCCGGAATATCAAACTCTTCCCTGTACCTAGCAAGCTTTTCTGTACGCAGCTCAGGCTGCTTTGCACGGATCTGCTCCAGCCACTCGTCACTGATCACGATGGGCACCAGATCCGGCTCCGGGAAATAGCGGTAATCCTGGGCGTCCTCCTTGGAACGCATCGCATAGGAGTATTCCTTATTGTCATCCCACCGTCTGGTTTCCTGAATGACCGCCTTTCCCTCCTCCAGAAGCTCGATCTGGCGGGCACGTTCTCCCTCGATCGCTCTGGCAATGGCCTTAAAGGAATTCAGATTCTTCATCTCGGTTCTCGTACCGAATTTCTCTGTTCCCACTTCCCGGACAGACAGATTTACGTCGGCACGCATGGAGCCCTCCTGCAGCTTGCAGTCAGAAGCACCCAGATACTGAATAATCAGGCGCAGCTTTTCCAGGTAGGCTATTACCTCCTCCGCGGAACGCATATCCGGCTCGGATACGATCTCGATCAGCGGAACACCGGAACGGTTGAAATCCACCAGAGAGCAGTCCTCCCACTCATCGTGGATCAGTTTACCTGCATCCTCCTCCATATGGATCTCATGAATACCAATCGTCTTCGTTCCCGCTGCCGTCTCGATCTCTACTCCTCCGTTGATGCAGATGGGCAGATACAGCTGGGAAATCTGGTAATTCTGCGGGTTATCCGGATAAAAGTAGTTTTTCCGGTCAAATTTACAATACTGATTGATGGTGCAGTTGGTGGCAAGACCAACGGCAATGGCATATTCCACCACCTGTTTATTCAATACCGGAAGGGAACCCGGCATTCCGGTGCAGACCGGGCAGGTATGGGTATTGGGGGCACCGCCGAAAGCCGTACTGCAGGAGCAGAAAATTTTCGTCTTGGTTGCCAGCTCTACATGGACCTCCAGGCCAATGACGGTCTCATACTGTTTTCTCATTATGCCTCGGCTCCTTTCTGCACACCTTCCTGTGCCAGCTCACATCTTTCATACGTACGGCTTCGTTCAAAGGAATACGCCGCACGGATAATGTTCTTTTCTTTAAAGCAGTCTCCGATCAGCTGGAGGCCGATGGGGAGCCCCTTCGAATCCTTCCCGCAGGGAACTGTAATGCCTGGAAGACCCGCGAGATTTACGGAAATTGTGTAAATATCTCCCAGATACATTTTGATCGGATCGCTTAAGGATTCTCCCAGCTTCGGTGCAGTAGTGGGTGCCGCCGGTCCCAGGATCACATCATATTTTTCAAAAGCACTGTCAAAGGCTTTCTTAATCAGCGCCTTGGTACGCAGTGCCTTCAGATAATATGCGTCGTAGTAGCCGGAGCTCAATACAAAGGAGCCCAGCATAATCCGACGCTTTACCTCCTCTCCGAAGCCCTCGGAGCGGGATTTCTTATACATGTTATGAAGGCCTTCGTATTCCTCTGTCCGGTAACCATATTTTACGCCGTCAAAACGGGCCAGGTTGGAGCTGGCCTCCGCGGAAGCAATGACATAATAGGCCGGGATTGCATATTCCACCAGACTCAAATCAAATTCCTCCACGATGGCGCCTTTATCCTTCAGCACCTGGGCCGCGGAAAGGATCGCCTTCTTCACCTCCGGATCCAGGCCTTCCCCCAGATAATCTCTCGGACTGCCGATCTTCATACCTTTCACATCATCCACCAGCGCTTCGGAAAAATCACAGTCTTCCCGTTTTACGGAAGTACTGTCCTTCGGATCATAGGAAGCAATGGCTTCCAGAATCACAGCGCAGTCCGTCACGTCCTTGGCTACCGGTCCGATCTGATCCAGAGAAGAGCCATAGGCGATCAGCCCATATCTGGAAACTGTCCCATAGGTTGGCTTGATACCGGTCACACCGCAGAAGGAGCTGGGCTGGCGGATCGAACCGCCGGTGTCGGATCCCAGGGCATAGCTGCATTCCTCCGCTGCCACCGCTGCACAGGAGCCGCCGGAGGAGCCGCCGGGCACATGCTCCGTGTTCCAGGGATTCTTTGTCTCTCCAAACGCAGAAGTCTCCGTGGTGCTTCCCATGGCAAATTCATCCATGTTGGTCTTTCCGATGATCACAGCTCCGGCTTTTTCCAGATTTTTTACCGCTTCTGCCGTGTAGGTCGGTTTAAAATTATATAAGATTTTAGAACTGCAGGTGGTCAGAAGACCTTCCGTGCACATATTATCCTTGATGGCCACCGGCACCCCTGCCAAAGGTCCGGTCAGACTGCCCTCATCGATAAGCTTCTGGACCTCCTCTGCCCGTTTTCTTGCGCCTTCTGCGTCCACCGTTACATAACAGTTCAGATCCTGATCAAATGCTTCGATCCTTGCAAGGGCTTCGTTCACCGCATCGATGACCTTAACCTCGCCGGATCGGATCTTCTTTCCCAATTCCACAGCCGTAAGGCTCATAAGTCCCATATTCATCCAGCCTCCTATTCTACGGTTTTCGGAACCTTATAGCTTCCGTCCTTCACCGCGGGTGCATTTTTCAGCATATTGTCCCGGTCATCCCCGTTGACCACCACATCCTCCCGAAACACATTGTGCACCGGAAATACGTGGGACATGGGTTCTACCCCTGTGGTGTCCAGTTCATTCAGCATATCTATATAGTCCAGCATACTGGCCATATCTTTTTTGGCAGCCTCTTTTTCCGCATCGGAAAGCTCCAGCTTGGCGAGAATGCCGACGTATTCAATCGTCTCATCACTGATTACATTTGCCATGTGATATTCCTCCTTCTGTTCTGTATATTAAGGCTCCAGTCTGGATAAATCTCTCGGGAAGAGGCAGGTCTCCCGGACATTCTCTTCATCCAGAAGCTGCATGGCCAGACGTTCCAGCCCGATACCCAGTCCTCCGTGCGGCGGCATGCCGTATTTAAACGTATCCAGATACTGCTCCATCCCCTCTGCAGTCATTCCTCTTGCCGCGATCTTATCCAGCAGCATCTGGTAGTCGTGAATTCTCTGCCCTCCGGTGGTAATCTCCAGACCCTTGAACAGCAGGTCAAAGCTTAAAGTAAATTTCGGATCCGCCGGGTCATCCATTGCATAGAACGGACGCTTCTTAGACGGATAGTGCGTTACAAATACGAAATCCGATCCGTACTCCTCCTGGAAATATCGGCCGATCAGGTGCTCCTCCTCCGGCTCCAGGTCATAGGGATTGCGGATGGCACGGTTATATTTCTCTGACACCAACCTTTTCGCCTCATCAAAGCGAACCGTCGGAATATGATCCGCATTGGGAAGGGTCACATTCAGGATCTTCAGCTCCTTCGCATATTCCGTTTTCAGCAGGTTCAGCATATACTGAAGGAAACCGGTCTCCATCGCCATGATATCCTCAAAGCCGTCAATATAGCCCATCTCAAAATCCATGCTGGTATACTCGTTCAGATGCCGCTTGGTGTTGTGCTTCTCGGCCCGGAATACCGGTCCGGTCTCAAATACCCGGTCGAATACCCCTACCATCATCTGTTTGTAAAACTGCGGGCTCTGTGCCAGCACCGCCGGATGATGGAAATATTCAAAGCGGAACAGGTTCGCTCCTCCCTCCGCGCCCTTGGCGCCGATCTTCGGCGTGTGGATCTCGGTAAAGCCCTGCGCATAAAGAAATTCCCGGAACCCTCTCACGATTCCCTCCTGGATGCGGAATTTGGCACGCTCCCGGATGTTTCTTAAGGATACGGACCGCATGTTCAGCTTCGCTTCCAGCGAAGTATTCAGCTTCCATTTGGAAATTGCCAGCGGCAGCGGCTGGGCCGGCTCGGAAAGTATTTCCATCTTCTTTAAACGGATCTCAAAGCCCTGCGGTGCCCGCTCCTCGGCAGCTACCGTTCCCGTCACCTCTACGGCAGAGGCTTCCTTCAGCTGCTTAATATCAAAATTGGTAACACCCTCTTCATAGACGCACTGCACCAATCCTTCGCGCTTTCTCAGCACCACAAATGCCACATCGCCCATGTCACGGATCGTGTGCACAGCACCGTTCATACGGATTTCCTTCCCGGTCATGTCCCCTTTTAATACATCGCTGATTTCCAGTGTCGCTTTTTCCTTTACACCTGTGATAAATTCCATGCTTCCAACTCCTCTTTCTCTGATTCAGCCGCTTTGGCGCGGCGGCCTGATTTTCCAAAACTGCTGGATACTCGCCATGTCATTTCCGGGAAGCAATAAAAAATCCCGGAATGCCATAAGCATTCCGGGACGGATCATCTCAAGGAAAAATCCGCGGTACCACCCGCATTGAACTGTCCTGCCCACCGGCAGAAACAATTCCACTCTTTTGCACGTAACGTGTGCCCCGTACGGCCCTACTTCCGGAGTCATGCCTCCGCCTGTTCGAACCGTCTGCTCCCAAGTGTTCCCTTAATCTCCTCCGTCAAACAGCGCTCTCAGTCGGTGACGCCATATTCCTGTCGATTTCTGAAGATCAGAGTCTTGTTCCCTGCATTTACCTTTTATTTTGGGGTTATTCTAGCACAGGGAATATCAGATTTCAAGGGGAATTTTCATTACTTTTATGCTTTTTATAAAGAGCCGTTTTGAAAATAGAATAAAAGAAGTATTTATTTTGTTCAGCATACTACTTTTAAATTATTTTATTATAGAATTCCTCTGCTTATTGTTTATTCATAAGATTATTTTGAAATACAGCCTGAATCGGCCTTGAAAACAGACGGGCAGATGCAAAGCCATCCCGCGTGATTGCTTTGCAACGCCCCTTGACATTTTGATTTATCAGAACAACTTCTTAGAACATCTGTAAAAACTTAGAGCTGAGCCACTTCTTTCTCAAATGATTCCACAGATTTTGCGATGCTTCCTCTGCACACCTTTTTTGAAACGTATAACGATACTTTTTCTTTCCAAACGGATCATAATCACAGATAAAAATTACATAAGCTGCCGGAAGTTATCTCCTTCCATCATATCTGCCGCTATTATTCAGTTACAATTTTATGTCCATCTACTTTTCTATCCTCAGATTTTCTGCTATACTTATACTTAATTCGTTTATCTACATAAGGAGTGAAATAATTCATGGAACATTTACAGATACCCAAAGGATATCGATCAGAGCTGAGCCTTCATGACACTCAGGCAGCCATAAAGACTGTGAAAGACTTTTTTCAGCAGACACTGGCAGAACAGCTGAATCTGCTGCGCGTATCCGCACCGCTTTTTGTTACACCGGAATCCGGACTGAACGATAATCTGAACGGAGTAGAGCGTCCGGTTTCCTTCGGCATCAGGGAACAGAACGACCGCCCCATCGAGGTTGTGCACTCCCTTGCGAAATGGAAGCGCATGGCTTTAAAGCAGTACGGTTTTTCTGTCGGAGAGGGCCTCTATACGGACATGAATGCCATTCGCAGAGATGAAATCACGGATAATCTCCATTCTATTTATGTGGATCAGTGGGATTGGGAAAAGATTATCAGGGAGCAGGACCGCACCGCAGATACCCTTCAGAATACCGTGCGCAAAATATATAAAGCTTTGAAAAAAACCGAAAAATATATGGCAATCCGCTATGACTATATTGAGGAAATCCTTCCAAAAGAAATCTTCTTCATTACCTCACAAGAGCTCGAGGACCTTTACCCGGGACTTTCCAGCAAGGAAAAGGAATACCGAATAGCAAAGGACAAGGGCGCCGTATTCTTAATGCAGATCGGCGGAAAGCTTTCCACCGGAGAGCCTCATGATGGCCGTGCTCCGGATTACGATGACTGGACACTGAATGGAGATATTATTGTCTACTATCCGGTACTGGATATTGCGCTTGAGCTTTCCTCCATGGGAATCCGGGTGGACGAAAAATCCCTGGCCTGTCAGCTCAAGGCTTCCGGATGTCAGGAACGCGCTGAGCTCCCGTTCCAGAAAGCGATTCTCAATAAAGAGCTTCCATACACCATCGGCGGAGGGATTGGACAGTCCCGCATCTGTATGTTCTTTCTTCGCAAAGCACATATTGGAGAAGTACAGGTTTCTGTGTGGCCCGAAGAGGTTCGATCGGAAGCCTGGAAGAACGGCATATATATCCTATAACTCAAAAAGCAGGCCCACGGCCTGCTTTTCGTTTTCTACTTTCTGTTTTTTACAGTGCTTTCATACGCTCAACCGCTGCCACCGTATTTTCGTAGGTGCCGAATGCAGTCAGGCGAAAATAGCCCTCTCCATGCGGTCCGAATCCGGAACCCGGAGTTCCCACCACGTTGGCTTTCTCCAGCAGGTAATCAAAGAATTCCCAGGACGTCATCTTATCCGGGGTCTTCAGCCAGATATAGGGTGCATTCACACCGCCCGACACGGTATATCCGGCACTCTTTAAGCCCTCATAAATTACCTTCGCATTATTCATGTAATAAGCGACCTGCGCCTTTAACTGTACCTTACCCTCATCAGAATATACTGCTTCTCCGGCTCTCTGAATGATATACGGAGCTCCGTTGTACTTGGTGCCATGGCGGCGTGCCCACAGCGAATGAAGGCTCACATCCTTGCATTTCAGGTCTTTCGGAACAACCGTGTAGCCCAGGCGGGTTCCTGTAAAGCCTGCATTTTTAGAGAAGCTCTTCAGCTCAATGGCACAGGTTCTTGCACCCTCACACTCGTAAATCGTATGCGGTACATCCTCCTCGGAAATATATGCCTCATAAGCAGCATCATAAATAATGACCGCTCCCACCTTATTGGCAAAATCCACCCACTCCTGAAGCTGTGCTTTTGTGATCGTGGAGCCTGTAGGGTTATTGGGGAAGCAAAGATAAATGATATCCGGGGTCTCCTTCGGAAGCTCCGGTGCGAAATTGTTTTCCGCAACGCAGGGCATATAAATCACATTTTCAAACTGCTCCGTCTGCGGATTGTAGTTTCCGGTTCTTCCTGCCATCACATTGGTATCCACATAGACCGGATAAACAGGGTCGCATACCGCAATGCGGTTGTCCAGGCTGAAAATTTCCTGAATATTTCCGGAATCACACTTGGCTCCGTCAGAAACAAAGATCTCATCCGCAGAAATATCACAGCCGCGGTCCGCATAATCATTCTTTGCGATGGCAGCTCTCAGAAATTCATAGCCAAGATCCGGTGCATACCCATGGAATGTCTCCTTTACACCCATCTCATCCACTGCCTTATGCATAGCATCGATAATAGCCGGTGCCAGCGGCTGTGTCACATCACCGATGCCCAGACGGATGATATTCTTCTCCGGATGAGCCGCGGTATACGCTGCAACCTTCTTCCCAATGGTGGAAAAAAGATAGCTTCCCGGTAATTTCAGATAATTCTCATTAATTTTAAACATAATATCCTCCTCAGCTTCTGTTTCTTTCACAGATTTCTGTTCTATCATTCCCGGACCATCTCTGGTGCCGGGTAATTATCTTAGCTGCTCCTGCCATTCCTGGCATCTGACGATCTCATCCCCGGCCTCCTCCTGATCAAGATGAGAAAGATCGATTTCCCCGTCAAATACTGTTTCTGCAGGGCCTTTCATAAACACATGGTTCGTTTTTTCATCCCAGCGGATCTCCAGATCTCCTCCCAGAAGATGAACCGTCACCTTCCGATCCGTCAGGCCGTTCAGAATACAGGCCACTGCCGTTGCACAGGCGCCGGTACCGCAGGCCAGGGTCTCGCCGGATCCGCGCTCCCACACCCGCATCTTCACCTGTCCCCGGTCTTCCACCTGAACGAACTCCGTGTTGGTCCGCCTGGGGAATCTCGGATGATTTTCAAATCTGGGGCCGATCTCCTCGATTGCCAGGTCCTCCACATCCGGAACATATATGATCGCATGGGGATTTCCCATGGAAACACAGGTCATATGGTATTCTTTTTTGTCCACCTCGATGGGTTCATCCACCACGGGAGTCTTCCCGGCCATTACCGGAATGCGTTCCGGCTCCAGAACCGGCTCTCCCATATCTACCTCTGCCTTTACTGCCTTTCCGTCCTTTATATCAAGCGTAATATATTTGATTCCGGCCAGCGTCTCCACCGATATCTGCCGTTTATCCGTCAGGCCGTAATCATACACATATTTTGCCACACACCGGATCCCGTTCCCGCACATCTCCGCCCGGGAACCATCCGCATTATACATTGCCATTTCAAAATCTGCCTTATCCGACGGCCGGATCAGGATCAGTCCGTCAGAACCGATGCCGAAATGGCGGTCACTCACATAGATGGCCGTCCTTTCCGGATCCTTTACCTGCTCCCTGAAGCAGTTGACATATACATAATCATTTCCCAGTCCGTGCATCTTTGTAAATTTCACCGCCGAACCTCCCTTCCAGTCAGACAGCCTCTGTCTGCTTTACTTTATGTATCCTTATCCGTTCATAATACTCAGCACCATCTGAGCAGTCTCCACCATATTGGTACCGCTGTCCATGCTGCATTTCTGAATATACCGGTGTGCTTCCTCCTCCGTCATATTGTTTCTGGCCATCAGAAGCTCCTTGGCATTTTGGATCAGCGCCCGCTCCTCTTCGCTGCGCTCCTTCGGCTTCGCTTTGCGCTTCCGCCGTCTTCGTACGATATCTCCCTCCATCATCTGGAGCGTTCCGATCAGATCATGCACCCGGATCGGCATGGCAACCGTAACAATTTCCTGATTGGCACACTCACTCCAGTATTTCTGCGAGGCAACCAGAAGCATCTCAAAATGAGGCGGAAGATCCTCATGCAGATCGGAGTACATCATGTCCGGAAAACGGTAGCCGCACACAACGATCCCATCATCCAGACTGTCCGCGCAGTTGATCGCCTGTGCCCCGGTCGTACAGACAGCCGGCACAGAAAAGCCATATCGTACCAGAAGATTCCGGATATTTTTTGCATCCTCAATCTTCGGAAAAACTACGATAACATTTACCAAGCCACCACCCCCTTATGCTGTTTTTTCATAAGGCGGTTATACTCTGTACAAATACTGCTCCAGCTCCCATACGGTCACAGCCGCACTGTAGGCATCCCACTCCGCGCGCTTTGCATCCAGAAATCTGGGACCGATCTCTCCGAGGGCATCCATAATCAGCTCGTCTGCCTCCAGCTCATACAGTGCCTCCTTCAGAGTACCCGGAAGCATGTGGATTCCCCGTTCTCTGCGCTCCTGCTTGCTGATTCCGGCAATATTCTCATTAACCATCTCCGGAGGAAGAATCTGATTGCGGATTCCGTCCAGTCCGGCCTCCAGACATACCGCCAGCGCAAGATACGGATTACAGGAAGGATCCGGGCTGCGCAGCTCTGCCCGCGTCTCACTCTGTCTCGGAGCGGGGATCCGGATCAGCGGATTCGTATTAATGGAAGACCACGTAATGTACACTGGGGCCTCATATCCGGGAACCAGACGCTTATAGGAATTGATCAGAGGATTGGTAATCGCCGTGATCGCCTTGATATGCTTCATGATTCCGCCGATAAAGTAATAGGCCTCCTGGCTCAGCCCGTTTTTGCTTTCCGCATCATAGAAGATGTTCTCTCCGTTTCTGGAAAGGGACATATTGATATGCATGCCGGAGCCGTCCACTCCCTGCTTTGGCTTGGGCATAAAGGTTGCATGCAGGCCGTGGCGCTTTGCGATGGTACGCACAGCCAGCTTAAAGGTCATGATATTATCTGCAGTCGTAAGGGCATCCGCATATTTGAAATCAATCTCATGCTGCGCAGGGGCTACCTCATGATGAGAGGATTCGATCTCAAAGCCCATATCCTCCAGCGTCAGCACCATATCCCGGCGGACATTCTCTCCCAGATCCAGAGGTCCCAGATCAAAATAGCCTGCCTTCTCACCGGTCTGGGTCGTGGGTCTTCCGTTGTCATCTGTATCAAAGAGGAAGAATTCCAGCTCCGGGCCAACGTTGAAAACATACCCCATATCCCGGGCCTTTTCCACCGCCTTCTTCAGCACATAACGGGCATCGCCCCTGTAAGGCGTCCCGTCCGTGTGATATACATCACAGATCAGCCTTGCCACCTTTCCCTGCTGCGGGCGCCACGGGAATATTACAAACGTATCCAGATCCGGATACAGGTACATATCCGATTCCTCAATTCTGGCAAACTGCTCGATGGAAGAACCATCAAACATGCATCGGTTGTTCAGTGCTTTTTCCAGCTGGCTGGAAGTAATGGCCACATTTTTCAGTGTGCCGAACATATCCGTAAACTGCAGTCGGATAAACTCCACGTCCTCTTCTTCCACGAGCCGAATAACATCCTCTTTCGTAAATTTGCTCATCCAAATCTCTCCTTTGATTCTCGTATATACGTTCCCCTTTGTCTTTTCTGTCTTAATATCTTATGTCCATGGAAGCAAAAAAGAACAAAGTATCTCTATGTGAAACGCCTTTGTTCTACCGTTGATAATAACAGCGGACCATTTATTTGTCAATAGATTTCCCTGCGGTTCCCCTCCGGCAGAAGTCCAGAAGCTCGCCGCTTTGCGCCGCCTCAACCGCCTGGGCAACTCCGTCCCGGGCATTGGTTCCGGTCACATATTTTGCCGCCGCCCTCGCCTCTTCGGTAGCATTTCCCATGGCGAAGGACCAGCCCGCAAAGGAAAGCATTTCCAGATCATTGCCTGCATCTCCGAAGGCCATCACCTGCTCCGGTCCGATTCCCAGCCTGCGGCACAGGGCACGAAGTGCGTTTCCCTTATTTGTATTTTCCCGGTTGATCTCCAGATTTCCGGGGATGGATGACGTAAACGCAAGCCCTCCCAGGCGTTCAAGCTCTGCCAGCGCTTTCGGGGCATTCATCGGATCGGTGGCCAGGGAACAGATCTTTTCCACGCTCTGTCCATAAAGCGCCTTCTTTCCATCCTCCACCGGAAGGATCCGCGCCTTCAGGCGCTCGACAAATTCCCGGGAGAGCATATCATTCTCATAGCAGTCAAAATACTCCCGCTCCATATAGCTCTTCCCGTTTGCGTATATTTCAAACAGAATATGATACTTTTTCATAATATCATAGACCTGAATCCACTTCTCATATGGAATTCCCTCGTAAAACAGTGTCTCCTTCGTCTTCACATCCACCGCGGCAGCGCCGTTGGAAATCAGGGCATAGTCAGCAAAGGTCAGCTGCGCCATCGTATCTGAAAGCCCTGCATAGGTTCTCCCGCTGGCAATCGCAAGCCGGATTCCCCTGTCGGATGCGCTCCGAAGAGCAGCCAGATTCCGCCCGGATATATGCATATGATCCTCCATCAGCAGTGTTCCGTCCAGGTCCATCGCAATCAAACGTATATCCATCGTATTCTCCTTTTCCTTTCCGGTTTCTTTTCTGTATAAAACTGCCGGACAGCCCATCTGGCCATCCGGCAGCGCTTACTTTGTCTATTTTATTTCCAAAATGACATCCTGACAAGTCACTTTCTGCTTTTCTTCCATGGAAATATGCTCGAAAGCATCCGAATTCGTCACAATAACCGGTGTCACCGTACGATAGCCCTCCGAACGGATACCGTCCAGATCCACATCTGCCAGAAGGTCTCCGGCCTTTACATGATCACCATTCTTAACATGGATGTCGTAATATTTTCCGTTCAGCTGCACCGTATCGATTCCCACATGAATCAGGAGTTCTATTCCTCCGGGACCCGAAAGGCCGATAGCATGCTTCGTGTCAAATACCATCGTCACCTCTCCGTCAAAGGGAGCATACACCTTTCCGGTTTCCGGTTCCACCGCAGCACCTTTTCCCAGCATTTCTTCGGAAAAGATTCCATCCTCCACGGCTTTCAGAGAAAGAAGCCTTCCCTCCATCGGCGAAAATACAGGAAGCGCCTCCCCTGGCATTTCCTGTTCCGGTGACTTGCTCTTTTCTTCCGCACGGGATTTTGCCTCCTCAGAGGATACCGAAGTCTCCTGCAGATCCGATTCCGGGCTGTGCAGATAATCCTCCAGATTGGATTTGATGACCGTGACCTTCGGTCCGTAAATCACCTGTACCCCCTGTCCTTTACGGATCACGCCGGCAGCGCCGCTGCTCTTTAAGGCAGCCTCATCCACCTTCCCGGGATCATATACCGTAATACGAAGCCTTGTGGCACAGCAGTCCACATCACTGATATTTTTCTTTCCGCCAAGGCCCCTGGTGATCAGACAGGATACTTCATCCCGGCCGCTTTCTGCCGCTTTTGCTTCTCCTGCCTTCTTTGCATTGACATCCGCTCTTGTATAAAGCTTTGCCTCTCCGTCACCCTCTTCCCGGCCCGGCGTCTTAAAATCAAATTTACTGATCAGGAAAGAGAACAGGAAGTAATAAACAATAAAGTATACAACACCTACGATCACGATCCAGATCCAGCTTGTCTTCTCATTTCCCTGAAGGATTCCAAACAGGAACATATCGATCAGTCCGCCGGAGAAGGTCATTCCCACGCCAACTCCGCAGATATGCATAAGCATGTAGGCAAGTCCTGCAAAGACACAGTGAATCACATAAAGGACCGGAGCAACAAACAGGAAGGTAAACTCCAGCGGCTCTGTAATTCCGGTAAGCATAGAAGTAAGAGCTGCGGAAAGCAGAAGTCCTCCCACCTGCTTTCTCTTTTCCGGCTTTGCACATTTATACATAGCGAGCGCTGCTCCCGGAAGACCAAAAATCATCAGCGGGAATTTTCCGGACATAAAACGGGTGGCTGATACACTGAAATGGGAGATTCCCGCGGTTCCCAGCTCTGCAAAGAAAATATTCTGAGCTCCCTCAATGAGCTGTCCTCCCACCATGGCAGTTCCTCCGACAGCCGTCTGCCAGAAGGGAAGATAAAATACATGATGAAGGCCAAAGGGGATCAGGGCGCGTTCCATGAGACCGTATACCCAGGTTCCGGCATATCCGGACTTCAGAACGATATCTCCCACCTTATAAATTCCCATCTGAATCGGGGGCCATACAAAAAACATCAGAATACCGATGCCCAGATATACAACCGCGCTGATGATCGGGACAAAACGGGTGCCTCCGAAAAAGGAAAGTACCTGAGGCAGTTCGATTTTATAGAAACGGTTATGCAGTGCGGCCACGCCAAGCCCCACAAGAATACCGCCGAACACGCCCATCTGAAGAGAGGTAATTCCCAGCACATCGGTCACCGCACCTTCCAGCATGGCATCCGCTCCTCCGTTGATGGAAATCATTGCCCCGATGGAAGCATGCATGATAAAAAATGCTATGGCGGCCGAAAGCGCTGCCACCTCTTTTTCCTTCTTTGCCATTCCGATGGCCACACCCATGGCAAAGAGGATCGGCAGATTTGCAAATACAATATTTCCCGCCGCATTCATAACCGTCAGAACCGCATTTGCCGCGGTTCCGGGCCCCATCATCTCATACAGTCCGTACGTTTTCAGCATTGTCTCATTGGTAAAGGGACCGCCGATTCCAAGAAAGAGACCTGCTACCGGCAGAATCGCAATGGGAAGCATAAAGGAACGGCCCACTCTCTGCAATACGCCAAAAATTTTGTCTTTCATTTTATTTTCCTCCTAAAAAAATTTTACTGCTGTATAAAATCAGAAAAGAAATGAAAAAAGACCGAAAACAGGCAGGAATATCCCCCGCCATGTTCCGGTCTTGCCTGCCTTGCCAGTCACAATCCGTCAGCTGTTCCCCGATACCCGCCGTAAATGGACGGTGAGAAACATCATCTCTTCTTCTGTAATTGTCAAATGGTATGTCTCTTCTATATAATCCCGGATCTTCCCGGCACAGGCGTAATCGGAAGGATAGCGCTCCCGCACCATCCGCTGGAAAACCGGATCATCATCCGCCCGTACACTCTTCCGGTTAAAAAGCCTCTGTCCAAAATATTTCAGATGGGTAACGAACCGCTCGTAATCCAGAGAATCCTCCGAAAGCTTTCTGCCGTAATAAACCTCCGTAATGTTCAAAACCTGCTGTATCATCTCTGTGATGGCAACCATGCTGCTCATCTGCGTATCCAGCTGGGCATTCACAATATGAAGAGCGATAAAGCCCGCCTCATCCCTGGAAAGCTCCACGCCCAGCCGCTCCTTTATGATTTCCAGCGCATAAAGCCCCAGCTCATATTCTCTGCTGTAAAAGCTCCGGATCTCCGAGAGCAGTGCGTTTTTGTATTCCAGTCCTGCCTTTTTGCGGTCCAGCGCAAAACTGATATGATCCGTCAGCGTCAGATAAATGTTCTCATTCAGTTTTTTCTTCAGTGAACGCTGTGCGTATTCTATGATATCCGTGCTGACCTCTACATATTCCAGCGGAATTTCCGCCAGAAGGCCCTGAAGCTTGTCCTTTGTTCCCGGATTGGAAATCCGGTACACCTTCTCCACCGTCTTCTCATCCACCGGATCTCCCGTTTTTTTCTTAAAACCGATCCCCAGTCCTCTTAAAATGATTTCCTCCCCGCTGTCATCCCTGGAGCACACGATATTATTATTAATCACTCTGGAAATCTTATACATCTTCTCCCCCATGTTTTTTGGATGAAGCAGGGTGCCATGTTCACAACAAGGACCTTTTCTGTTTCCCGTGAGATAAAAAAAACCAGCCCCATAGATACATTCTATGAAGTTGGTCTTGCCTGCTCTACCAGTCACAATCCAATGTGCTCTTCTTATTCGTACGTAATCATACTATCCTATTTTACCGTTTCTGTCAAGCAGTTTTACACGCCTTTACGCATTCGGAATCTGACGGCCCTCATGATCGATCGTGTAGGCTTCCTTCAGAAGCAGCTCCGACAGCGGAACAAAACGAAAGCCTTTCTCCTCCAGACCTGTCAGCAGATCATCCAGCGCCAAAACAGTATATCTGGTCCCTGTATGGAGCAGAAGAATGGATCCATTTCCAAGGTCCTTATGGGTACATACCCGCTTCACAATATCCGCCGCTCCGTAATCCTTCCAGTCCAGCGAATCCACATTCCACTGTACGGCAGTATACCCGCATTCTGCGGCAGCCTCAATCACCGTATCGTTATAATCCCCGTAAGGCGGACGAAACAGTGTCATATCCAGCCCGGTCAGATTTTTCACTTTCTGATGTGCACCCATGATCTCTTCAATACAATCTTCTTTGGAAAGCTGTGACATCTGCTTGTGATGATCCCCATGATTTCCCAGATCATGTCCTGCTTTTGTCAGCTTCCCCAATACCTCCGGATGTGCTTCCACAAAGCCGCCCGTCATAAAAAAGGCAGCCTTTACCTGATGTTCTCCGAGGATTCTTAGGATTTCGTCAAAATCCTCCGTCCCCCATGCGCAGTCAAAGGTTACCGCCACTGCCGCCTGATCCGTCTGAACACTGTACACCGGAAGTTTTCTTGCTTCGCGGACCCTGGAAGAAACCGAAAGCACCTGAGGGTACCTCCATATTCCTGCCGCAGCCAGAAGCGCCATCATTCCAACCAGCAGCAGTCTTTTTCTTTTGAAGGGTCTTTCATGCAGCCGAAATATCCTTCTCAAACCCACGGCCCCTTTTTCTTATTATACCTTACTATATGCGGCATTTGCTCTTTTTATCCACGGATATTGCGTACCATGGAAAAACGGCACACAATAAAAGTATCCTTCATCGTGCGCCGTTTTGTCACATGACCTTTATGATTCTTCTGTATCCTCTGCCGCTTTTGCCTCCGGTTCAGAAGCATCCGCCGCCTGTGCGTCTGCCTCCTCACCCTCCAGCTTTGTTCCGCATTTCGGGCAATACGCTGTATCCGCGGGAGATGCAGCACCGCAGGAAGGACATTTCTTCATTCCCCTGATATCCGCGATTTCGTTCTCATATTCTTCGATCAGCACTGCACTGCCTGTAATCTCCTCACAAAGAGCCTTCTCTGACTCTGACAGTGCTTCTTTGTCCTGATATTTGGCAAAAACCATTTTCCCGAGCTCCACATAATTCTTTTCTATTCCTTTTTCCAGAGAGCTGATCTGACTGCGGAGCTTCTGAATCTCCACCATGTCATTGGTCTTTTTTCCCACCACGTCCACCGTGTCGGTAATTTTCTTTCCCCATCCGTCAAAAAATGCCATATTCCATTCCTCACTTTCTTTTCTGTATCTTCCGTTCTATCCGTTTCAACTGCCGGACAGCCCAATCCCATTTCTATTTCGGCGGGGCCGATACCGTCTCGGCAATTCGGTCAATAATACCGGCATCCACCTGCAAGTCAAATTTTCTTGCAAACATGCAGGGAGATGCCATCAACTCCCGAAAATCCTCGCTCCGGAAAGTATAAGGAGTTCCCCGGTTCCAGTCAATATGCCTCATAAAGCCTGCTTCCCCTCCCTGCATGGAAGGATCGGAAAGCTTTTCCCGATAAGGACTGTTCACCACCAGAGTCTGCAGAAACACCTCATCGCAGCATTTTGTGTGCGCATACATCTTCTGTATCTGCGGCTCCATCTCAACCACATAACCAGCCAGACCATCCGTTATGCTGAACCAGTTTGCCCCCTTCTGAAGAGTCAGCGTACAGCCCGCAAGCCGGTCCACCCCGGACAGCTTCTGCAGACGAATGCTGATCTGATCCAGAAAATCCAGCCACTTACTTCTTCCTGCATGCTTCTCCTGAAAACGATAATAATAGCGGAGCAGCACCTTCTTCTCTTCCCTAAATACCGGGCCTTCAAAATCAATAAATTCCCTGTCCCCACAGCTGTCAAAAAACGCATGGATCTCATCCTGGCTCTTGATCGGAAGATCCGTTCCCGAGAGCAGATGGTAATAGGAATAATGCCCCGGGACCGCAGCCTTAAGGAGAACCAGCTCCGAATGAATCTGGCTGTATGAGCCCCAGATCACGGAAGTGCGTTCCGTAAAAAACAGCCCTGCCCTGCTCAGAAGCTGTTCAAACTCTTCCTGACAAAAATCCTTCGCTTTACTGTCGATATGCAGATAAATATCGTTTCTCTCATCATCCAGAAGAAGCAGCAGCCTTTTCAGCTGCTCAAACTTATCATGGGCGATGATGAGATATGCATGCTTCCCCATACTACTGTCCTGCCTCCAGAGCCGGAATTCCTCTCATGGAAATGATCGGTCCTCCGGTCTTTTCAATATAGGCTCTGGTGATGGTCACCTTTCCTATATTATCATCCTTTGGTATCTCATACATGATATCCAGCATAAATTCTTCAATAATTGCCCTGAGAGCTCTTGCACCCGTATCTTTCAGAAGAGCCTGATCTGCAATGGCCTCCAGCGCATCATCCTCAAATTCCAGGCAGACCTCATCCAGCGCCAGAAGCTTCTGATACTGTTTCAGAATCGCATTTTTGGGCTCCTTTAATATCTTAACCAGCATTTCCTTTGTCATGCAGTCCAGGGTACACAGAATGGGCAGACGGCCGATAAATTCCGGTATCATTCCGAAATTCTTGATATCCTCCACCGTCACCTTCCGGATCAGATTCTTTTCCTTATCGTATTTATCCTTCAGATCCGCCTGGAAGCCCACCGAAGCCTGCTGATTCAGGCGTTCCTTTATAATCTCCTCCAGATCCGGGAAGGCACCTCCGCAGATAAACAGAATATTCTTTGTATTTACCGTCTCCAGCGGCACCATGGCATTCTTGCTGTTTGCCCCCACCGGAACCTCCACTTCGCTGCCCTCCAGAAGCTTCAGCAGCCCCTGCTGCACGGATTCTCCGCTCACATCCCTCTGATTGGTATTGCGCTTTTTGGCCAGCTTGTCGATCTCATCGATAAAAATGATGCCCTTCTCCGCTTTCTCCACATCATTATCCGCGGCAGCCAGAAGCTTACTCACCACGCTTTCAATATCATCGCCGATATAGCCTGCCTCCGTCAGGGAGGTGGCATCCGTGATGGCCAGCGGCACGTCAAGAAGCTTCGCCAGTGTTTTCACCAGATATGTTTTCCCGGAACCGGTGGGTCCGATCATCAGAATATTGGATTTTTCAATCTCTATGTCATCCATGCTGTTGGTAGCAACCCGCTTATAATGATTATAAACAGCCACGGAAATCACCTTCTTGGCCTGCTCCTGCCCCACTACATAATCATCCAGCTTCGCCTTGATCTTATGAGGTGCCGGAATGGATTTGATGTCAAAGGCTTTCTTTTCAGTCTCCTCCTGTGGCTTTTTCTTTTTAACCTTCTGGCGCTTCGGTACCATATTCTGGAGATCTGCCAGATTGATCATACTGATATTGGGCATTTTGGACATATCCGGCATTCCATTGCTCTTCCCGTTCATGGCTCCGTCAAAATCGAAGCCGGAGTTCTTCATTACATCAAAGGTCTTCTGCATGCAGTCCGGACAGATATGCAGATTCGGCTGCATGGTGATCATCTTACCGGTCTTGCTCTCCGGCCGACGGCAGACGAAGCAGACCTTCTCATACTCCTCCTCGTCTCCCTTCGGATCACCGGCCGTATCCAGTACCTCTCCGTCCACAATTTCCTCTTTATCGTCAACAATTGTTGTATTTTTATCATCCATAGGCTGTCTTCTCCTTCATCATACTCTTGTTTCATTATATCCCACCTGTCACCCGGCCACAAGTGAAGTTTTTCTAAACTGAATCCTGCAAAGCATATGTACAGAACAAAAAGGCAAACAGCCCGACAAAAGTGCTGTCCCGGGGCATGGATCTGTGCTATAATTTTTACATCTTCTGACTAAGGGAGGTTTTTATATGAGAAAACTATCGGGGCTTTCTGCAAAGCTGTTTCTCCTGATTTTCACTGCAGCAGCTGCATATATCACACGCTTCACCTTCACCGAATGGGACAGAGCCGGTTTTCTCTATCCCCTGCTTTCCAGGGCAGAGCAAATTGCGGTGATCGCTGCCGGAGCGCTTCTTATCGCCGCCCTCTGCGGCATCTTTCTCCGGTTCATGGCTTCTGCGAGCGAAAAAAAAGAACGGTTTTTCACCGTCCTCGTATTCACAATTCTTTTTGCCGGACAGCTGCTTCTGATCTGCAGCATTGGGCAAAGCACCTTTATGTACGATCCTTACCGGGTATTTGATGAAGCACTGCACATGCTTTCCACTCATACGGTCTCAGGTACCGTAATGGAAGGCTATTACGGAATCTATCCCAATAACATCCCCTTCACCCTGATCTGTTACTGGATTCTTTCCATCGGTTCCGCTTTCGGGCTTGCCGATACCGGGCTCATGGTACTCCTTCAGATTCTGAACGCCCTGTGCATGGACCTTGCTGTATTTCTGACCTTTTGCATACTGAAAAACTGGTGTACCGGAAACGCTGCCCGCCTGTTCCTGTTTCTGTGCCTTATCAATCCTCTCGTATACCTATGGCCCGGCTTCGCCTACACCAGCACCTTTTCCATGCCATTCCTTATGGGAGCTTTGTTCCTGTTTCTTTTGCTGATTCATTCTGACAGCAAAAAAAGTCAGATCCGCTGCGGAGCGCTTCTGGGACTTGTACTGATTCTCGGCTTCAAAATCCGCGCTACCGTTATGATCACCCTGATTGCAGCAGCTATCTGGGCCCTGCTGGGCTTCGCAGGGAAATTAAGAGCCCTGCTGCCCGGATTTCTTGCCCTGATTCTGTCTCTTGCCGTCAGCCTCTCAGCATTCGGAGCCATCCAGAAGCATTATGTGGATTTCGACTATACAGACACTGCTTTTCCTGTCGTCAGCTGGCTTGCCATGGGAGCACTTGAGGAAACCGACGGAATGTTCAATACCCAGGACTATTATGATACCAGAAATGCCCCCACAAAAGAAGCCAAGCAGACACTCAATGAACAAAAACTGTCCCGGCGTCTGAAGGATCTTGGCCCTTCCGGCATTCTGAGGCTTGCCGGCCGTAAAATGGTTCGTACCTGGGCAGACGGCACCGACGATTACGTCTCCTACCTGAATCAATATGCGGATACCGGAAAACTGCACACCTATCTTCTGGAAGACAAAAAGGATTTTCTCGTCTGCTATATGCAGATGATGCGCTGCTTCCTGTTTCTCTTTACCACAATCGGCTCCCTTCTTCTTCTCATTCGAAGGAAGACGCCCGATCGCTTTCTTACGGAGCAGGAAAAGCCGCTGCTGCTGCTTCAGCTGAACCTGCTGGGCGGCACTCTGTTCCATGTGCTGTGGGAAACCGGAGAGCTGTACAGCCTGTGCTTCTCCTTTCTGCTTTTTGCACTTGCCGCAGCCGGATTTGATGCTCTGTATTGCCGCCCTTCTGAAGCCAGGGCAGATACCTCGCTTTCTGTACACCGTTTTGGAGGTCCGGCTGCCGCCGTCCTTGTTCTGATCGCCGCAGGCACTGCAGGATGGCTGTTCTGTCATACGGCAGACTTTATCCATACGCCTGTAAAACGACATGACTCCGTTATCAGTCAGAAAACCTATACCTCCTCAGAACAGAGCGGACTAACTGCAGGCAACACACTGGAGCAGACCTTCTGCGCAGACAAGCCCTTCAACCGGGTATGTGTCCGGGTAAAGAACGTTCTTCCGGAAGGACGTGACTCCGAATATCTGGTTACTGTCACATCCGAAAACGGAGAGGTGCTTCTTTCGCAGACCGTTACCGGAAACGATGTGTTCGACTACGATTACTTTTATTTTGGTCTGGACACGCAGGCCCGGCCGGAAGCTCTTACGGAATATACCATCAGGATCACCTGTCTGAAGGGCGACGAATCCAACAGTATCGCTTTTCTCCGATATGATACCGGAAATCACGATGCCTACCTGCCCGGAACCCTGTCAGAAAACGGTGTGGCTGTAAATAAGGCAGACCTGAATTTCATGGTATACTGTTCCTATGAAGATACGTATTTCCGCCCCGGAAGCTGGTATTTTCTTTGCGCAGTCCTTCTGCTTGGCGAGCTCCTGCTTGCCGTATGCTATGCCTTGCAAAACAGAAGGGAACAGAAGACCTGATAGCCTCTGTTCCCTTTACATGATTCTGAAGCGCCTCTATATCATCGACGTCCTGCACCTATCTGCCCTGCTGCCGCTGCTTTTGCCCGGAGGAAGGATTCTGGCTCTGAGCATCCTGCTGGATCACACTCTGGTCACTCAGTGTCAGTTCTGCCGTATGCTCCACATACTGGCCGTCATCCGCACGTTCATAAACGATCGTGACTGTCTCACCCTTCTCATAATAGGTAAGCAGATCCTTCAGACTCGTCATGGAGCTTACACCGGCACCGTCAAATTTTGTTATGACATCCCCCTTCTTCAGGCCCGCCTGATCCGCACCGGAGCCATCCACAACAGATGCCACATAAGCACCGGTGGGCACTCCCATCTGTTCCGCAATCTCCGCGGTTACATCCACACCGGAAATTCCAAGATAGCCCCTGTCCTCTTCATTTTCCACACGGGTTCTGGTCGTACGGTTCATCAGATCACCGATGATCGGCTCTGCCGTAGAAATGGAAATCGCGTATCCCATACCCTCAATCTCACTGGACGCCAGCTTTGCGGAATTAATACCGATCACCTGACCGTTCATATTCAGAAGCGCTCCGCCGCTGTTGCCGGGATTGATGGCCGCATCCGTCTGAATCAGATTGCTGTAGGTCACGTTGTCAATGGTTGCCTCCCGGTTCAATGCACTGACCACACCGGTAGTTACCGACTGTCCGTAGCCCAGGGCATTTCCTATGGCAATCACAGGCTCACCAATCTTCAGATCGTCCGAATTGCCAAGCTCTGCGATGGAAATCTTCCCCATGGTCTCCTCCGGGATATCCTCCAGCTTTACTGCAACAACCGCCAGATCATGCCCCGCATCCGTTCCTTTTACCAGGGCAGAACAGATCTGCTCATCAATAAAGCATACATTCAGCTGTTCACTGCCCTCAATCACGTGATTATTGGTGACGATCAGAAGCTCGTCATCGTTTTTCCCGACGATAATGCCGCTTCCGCTGCTCTCGCTGGACTGGGTAAAGGTACCGAAAAAGCTCTGGATCTCCTGTACGCTCTTATTGGTAATCGATACCAGACTGGGGATCGTCTTATCTGCCACTGCAGATACATCATATACGGTAGTCACCGTGGCAGATGATTTGGAGGTTTCACTCTGTACCGCACTTCCCAGTGCCGCAGCAACCTCATCGCTGTCGGTGATCACCTCATCTCCCGCATCATTTTTGCGCACCTGATCTCCGATATAATCCGTCACCTGAAAAGCCGCTCCGGCCACAACGCCGAATACCAGCGCCAGCACAATGCACAGGGCCAGAGACCTTAGAAAGCCGCCCTTCTTTTTCTTCTTTTTATCCGGGTCTCTGTCCGGATCCGAATAGCTGGAATACTGATAGCTGCCATACCCGCTTCCCGTTGTATTTCCGCTGTAATTTCCCGTATCTTTATATTCATCATTGAACATATTACATTCCCCTTTCTTATTACACCTAGAGAATATCAGGAAATTGTGTTTAATCTGTGTTTATTATTTTAAATAACTTTGAAATGCCCCGATTTTTCGGGAATTTCCCTCAATCCTGACACCCATTTCCGGGCATAGATCATACGCTCGCTCTCCGACATCTCCGTAAATTCCAGAAATGTCAGAGGAAGGCGCTCCATCTGTCTTTCACAGTCCCGACACATCATACCCTTGCGCATGGAACCGATCTCAAGCCTTGCACAGGCAGGGCAGCCATATACTTTTATCATACCGGCCGCCTACTCCACTGTCACAGACTTTGCCAGATTTCTCGGCTTATCCACATCCAGTCCCTTTCCGAGGGATACATAATAACCGAACAGCTGCAGAGGTATGATCGCAAGAGAATTGGTAAAATACCGGTTCGTTTTCGGAATATAAAGAACAAAATCCGCTGTCTTTTCCACTTCCTGATTCCCCACATTGGTGACTGCCATTACAAATGCCCCGCGGGTGCGGACCTCCACCATATTGCTGATCATCTTCTGATAGAGCTCCTCCTGTGTCAGAACTGCCGTAACAAGCGTTCCCTCCTCAATCAGAGAAATGGTCCCATGCTTCAGCTCACCTGCCGCATAGGCCTCTGAATGAATGTAGGAAATTTCCTTCAGCTTCAGCGATCCCTCCAGAGAAATGGCGTAATCGATCCCTCTTCCGATAAAGAAAATATCCTTTGCTGCCAGATAACGGTTTGCAAACCGCTGAACCTTCTCCTTGCAGCCAAGCACAAGCTCAATCTGATCCGGAAGCTTTTTCAGATCTGAAATATATCCGGCAAGCTCCTCATCCGTAATTACGCCTCTTGCATGAGCAAATTTTACAGCAAGAAGATACTGAGCTGCCAGCTGCGTGCTGTATGCCTTCGTAGTAGCCACGGATATCTCCGGTCCGGCCCAGGTATACATCACATTATCTGCCTCTCTGGCAATGGAGCTTCCCACTACATTCACGATTCCAAGAACACGGATGCCCCTCGCTTTTGCTTCCCGGAGGGCCGCAAGAGAATCTGCTGTCTCTCCGGACTGGCTGACAATGATCACCAGCGTATCCGGCTCCAGAATTGGATTGCGGTAACGGAATTCACTGGCCAGATCCACCTCCACCGGAATTCTCGCCAGACCTTCAAACACATATTTCCCGGTCACACCGGTGTGATACGCCGATCCGCAGGCGACAATGAAAATCTTTTTGATTTTCCGGATATCCTCATCCGTCATTCCCAGCTCATCAATCACTATTTTTCCGTCTTTGATCCGGGGATTCAGCGTATCAGCCACCGCTTTGGGCTGTTCATAGATCTCCTTGAGCATAAAATGCTCATAACCGCCCTTTTCCGCAGCCTCCATATCCCAGCCGATCCGGGTCGGCTCCTTGCTGATTTCCTCCTCATCAATATTATAGAAGGTGATTTTATCTTTCGTCAGACAGACAATTTCTTCATTTTCAATAAAATAAACGTCTCTTGTGTATTTCAAAACTGCAGGAACGTCAGAAGCAATCAGATTTCCATCCCCGCTTTCCCCAACGATCAGAGGACTGTCCTTGCGCACCGCATACAGCTCATCCGGATGATCCCGGAACAGGATTCCCAGCGCATAAGAGCCCTCCACCCGATGCATGATTTTCGTAATGGCTTCCAGCGGATCTCCTTCATAGTAGTAATCCAGCAGATGGGCAAGCACCTCCGTATCCGTTTCGGATACAAATTCATAGCCCTTGCTCTGCAGACGCTTTTTCAGCTTCAGATAATTTTCAATTATCCCGTTATGTACCACAACGATCGACTCATCCTTATTGAAATGCGGATGAGCATTGATATCTGACGGCGCCCCGTGCGTGGCCCACCTGGTATGGCCGATTCCTGTGGTTCCCGGAAGCATGCTCCCTCCATGGGTAAGCTCATCCAGTACCTTCAGTCTTCCGGTAGCCTTCACCACTTTGATCCCCTGATCCCCGTATACCGCAATTCCGGCTGAATCATATCCCCGATATTCCAGTTTGGAAAGTCCATCCAGAAGGATGGGGGCTGCCTGCTCGTCTCCGATATAACCTACAATTCCACACATGATAACTCCTCCTTTAAAAATCCCAGTAAGACGGATTCATTGTACAATATTTAATAACCTTTTTCGGAAGCTTCCGGTAATTTTTTCCCAGACGGTATCCAAGAAATTTACATCCGCTTTTTATTATAAGCTCTCCGATCAGCCAGGGCTTTCCTGTCCGCAGGAAATGAAGCGCGGTCTCTTTTACCAGCCGGATTCCCTCCTTTTGTGAGGAAATCCCCGAAAAGATCTCCGGATGATCCGCCTGAGATACTGCAAGATCAAAATTCCGGTGAAACTGCATGCTTCCCGTATAATTGTGAGAATGCACCACCCTGGCCTGTGCGGTATAGGCAATCCTTTTCCCGGATTGAATCATCCTTCCTGCCATGATCATATCCTCATTGAAAATCGTCTTCCGGATAAAGCCTCCCATGGCATCATAATCTCTGCGCAGATATGCCGCACAGACATTGGAGCAGAAAAAGGTTTTGATTCCAAGCCGTTCCAGATCCTCTGCAGATTTGATGCAGCTCTGCGGCGGATAATTGAAGGCTCTGGTATATCGTTCCAGTTCCCGGCAGTCAGGGGCAGGCAGCTGCCTGGCATAGGAGACGCTGGCCTTCCCTTCTGTAAGCGGCCGGATCAGCTCCTCCAGAAGATGCCGATCCTTCGGCATGGCATCCTGCGTCATAAAAACAAGGATATCCGCATCCGAATACTGCACCGCCTGATGCCGCGTTCCTCCGTGATCGAACTGTGCCTTCGGCACATGATGCACCTCCACTCCGGCAATCCCCTCACAGATTCCCGGATCAAAATAACGTTCCTCCGTATTCATCAAAAGGATCTTTCCCGGCTGTACCGTCTGCTTTCTCAGGCGTTCCAGCAGAGCGTGCAGCCTTTGATCCGGTTTGTACACCGGTATAATTACATCAGCTTTCATTTTTTCCCTCATATTCCTCATCGTAATACGGATCATACATGGACGGCTCTTTTCCCGTGGCCACATAGCTTCCGGCATTGGCTCCGGCCTCTTCCCCGATCAGATTATAACCCTCCTGGGTATAATGCATCCGATCCTGCATCATCCCCTTTTCCACAAGGGTTACCGCCTGCGTGGATACCAGGATAAAATCCCCGGAGCTCCGGCACAGGTCTGTCTGCGCTTGGATCACATGATCGATTCCCTTTGAATCCCGCTCCAGATCCAGCCCGATACGGATCACAAAGCATTTCTCCACACCCAGGATCTTAAAATTATCAAAAAGCTGTGTGAGCCCTTTTTCATAATCCTCCGGAGTGTTCTGTGCACTGGTGTCACTCTCTCCCTGCAGCCA
>JALERW010000167.1 GCA_022763925.1 Lachnospiraceae bacterium | reverse complement strand
AATACCCTGAGCAGTCTCAGGTCTTAAATATACGGTATTCTTGGCATCCTCGGTCACACCCTGGAAGGTCTTGAACATCAGGTTGAACTGACGGATATCAGTGAAATCATGCTTGCCGCAGCTGGGGCATGCGATCTGATGCTCGTCGATATAGGCCTTCATCTCCTCCTGGCTCCAGCCGTCCACGGAGCCCTCGATGGTAATGCCGTTTTCTTCCATATAATCCTCAATGAGCTTGTCGGCACGGAAACGCTCCTTGCAGCTCTTGCAGTCCATCAGCGGATCGCTGAAGCCGCCCAGATGACCGGAGGCTACCCAGGTCTGAGAATTCATCAGGATCGCACAGTCCACACCCACATTGTAGGGATTCTCCTGAACGAATTTCTGCCACCAGGCCTTCTTCACATTATTTTTCAGCTCCACACCCAGATTGCCGTAATCCCAGGTGTTGGCCAGGCCGCCATAGATCTCGGATCCGGGGTACACAAACCCGCGGGATTTGGCCAGGGCCACAATTTTTTCCATCGTCTTTTCCATAATCTCTGTCCTCTTTCTATTGTCTTTCTATTTAAATACAATATAGCTGACGCTTCCTGCGGGAGTCGTCACGGTACGCTTTCCGTCCACAGTCACACCGGTGCTCACAAACTGTATCGTTCCCTCCACCTGCATGGTGACAGGGCCCTCCACGATCACTACAGGATTGCTGTCCTTCTTTGTAACCCCATCCAGAGTCACATCCTCCCCCTTGGCGTTTTTAAAGGTTCCCTCAAGGGTCGTTTCGCCGACGGTGGAAAGCTCCAGCCTGTTGATCCCGCCTTCCGTTCCGGCAGTTCCCGTAAAGGTCAGGTAATCTCCGCATCCGGCATATTCCAGAAACAGAGAAGCAGTTCCCTTGTCCACCTTTAGAGAATTCACCTTGACCGGAAGGACCGTATCCTTATCCTTTTCATCCGCATAAGCCTCAGCGGGGGCTCCCTTTGCGGAATTGTATGCCTTCACGGCATCCTCCACATATGTTTTCAGTTCATCTTCGCTGTAATTGCTTCCCTCGAAGGGCTCCATATCCGCGCTGATGACCGTTCCGTCCTTCTTTACATAAATACTGCTGGTCTCCGGTTCAAACTTTATCTTTCCGCAGCCGGCAAAAACAGTCATTACCACCGTCATGATCAGCAAAAGACCTGTTACTCTTTTTTTCATGATTCTCCTCCTCATAACAGACTTTAATCATTGTACCTTGTTTCGAGGATATTTTCAATATGTTTTCTTACGGTAAAGTATAAGATTTTATTACGAAACTATTATATTTATGCTGTTCAGCACCTCTTCCGACTTAAAGCTTCTTGTAATATAGCGGGCCTTGTTCTTTGCCGCAGCCTTCAGAAGCTCTTCGAGGACAGGCTCCGACAGGGCAAAGGTAAAAAGCTTTTCCACCGGAGTATTGATGATAAAATCAACGGCATACCTTGCAGTGCCGCTCAGCAGAGCAAACAGGCTGCCGTCAAAATCCCCGTTCATGGCCATCATGCGAAGCTCGTAGACAAGACGGACCAGCCGGTTATCAAGGCTCTCCTTTGACAGAGCGCGAAGAGCCTGATAAAGAAGCTTCAGGGTCGAAAACTCATCCCCGTTTTCCCTGGAATAATAATCTGCAAACTCCAGAAAATAATATCCCAGATACACATACTCCACGCTGGAGGTGACTTCCTCGAAATAATTGGTGATGGAAAGCTGCTTTAACGTGTAGGAGCTCCTTCCCTCATACAGGGTAAAGGTTCCGAAGCAAAAAGGGCGGATTCCGGCAATCAGCGGACTGTTCTGCCTTCTGGCTCCCCTGGCAAAGGCATGGAGCTTCCCTCTTTCTCTGGTGAGAATCACAACCCGCTTGTCATATTCTCCCACCGGAGACGCCGAAAGGACAATGCCCGTCACCTGTATGAGATTGTCGCCGCCGTCTGCACCGAATCCTCCTGCCACCATTTTCCTCCCCGGCTTTACATATCCTTATGATATCCGTAATTCTTCAGATACGTATCGTTGTCCCTCCACTCTTTTCGGACCTTGACCCAGAGCTTTAAATTCACTCTGGCTTCCATCATCTTTTCAATGTCATAACGGGCACTGCTTCCGATCTTCTTGAGCATAACACCGCCCTTTCCGATGATGATGCCCTTATGGGAATCCTTCTCACAGACGATCTCCGCCTCAATGTCAAAAAGACCGTCCTCCCGCTCCTTCATTTTTTCAATGGTCACCGCGATCCCGTGGGGAATTTCATCCTTCAGACAGCGAAGGGCCTTCTCCCGGATGATCTCCGCTGCGATCTGCCGCATAGGCTGATCTGTCACCGTATCCTCGTCATAATACTGGGGGCCGCAGGGCAGATATTTCATCAGCACCTCCAGCACCGTATCCAGATTGGAATTTTTAAGGGCCGATACGGGAATGATCTCCGAGAAGGGATACACCTTTTCATACGCACCGATATAAGTCAGCACCTTTTCCTTCTCTACCGTATCAATTTTGTTGATAACAAGCACCACCGGCACCTTCACCTGTTTCAGAATTTCCACAATATGCTGCTCGCCTGCACCTATGTAGGTGGTGGGCTCCACCAGCCAGAGGACCACATCCACCTCTTTCAGGGTCCGCTCTGCGGCTCCCACCATATATTCTCCCAGTTTGTTTTTCGCTTTATGGATTCCGGGGGTATCCAAAAATATGATCTGGCCCCTGTCATCGGTGTAGACCGTCTGGATCCGGTTTCTGGTGGTCTGTGGCCTGTCGGAAGTAATGGCGATCTTCTGACCGATCAGATGGTTCATCAGAGTGGATTTTCCCACATTTGGCCTGCCTATGAGCGCTACAAAGCCCGATTTTTTTGTGTATTCCATATTGACTCCTTTTTCCGCA
>JALERW010000161.1 GCA_022763925.1 Lachnospiraceae bacterium | reverse complement strand
CTCCAGACATTTCCGATTCCTATGGCACAGCCTGCCGACAGCAGCAGAAATCCGAGCCTTGATTTGAAAGTTTCTCTTTCCATCGTTTCCTCTCCCTCAGTTTTTATTTCTTCCTGTCCGCTGTTCTGCAGACAGAACAACAGGGCAGCATATGCTCTGCCCTGTATCCCGTTATATTTTATTGCCAAAGTCTGCTTCCCGTTTCCTTTTCAGCCATCCGTCTCCATACCTTTGCTCAGATATGAAGAATCATGGTAGCGATCCGGAAATATACCATAAGCGACAATGCGTCCACGATCGTTGTAATAAAGGGGCTTGCCATAACAGCCGGATCAAAGCCCAGCCTTCTTGCCATCATCGGAAGGGAACATCCGATCAGCTTGGCGATGCTTACTGCTGCCACCAGTGTGATACATACCACCGCAGCCACAGAGGCTCCCGTCCGGTCGATCACAAGCATTTTCACAAAATTCGCTGCCGCCAGAGTCACTCCGCACAGAATGCCGACACGAAGCTCCTTCCACATCACGCGGAACAGATCGTCGAACTCGATCTCCTCCAGAGATAATCCGCGGATGATCGTAGCGGAAGCCTGTCCTCCTGCATTTCCTCCCGTATCCA
Organism: Lachnospiraceae bacterium; assembly: GCA_022763925.1. Taxonomy (GTDB): domain Bacteria; phylum Bacillota; class Clostridia; order Lachnospirales; family Lachnospiraceae; genus JAGTTR01. The sequence goes on along the minus strand of JALERW010000161.1, from coordinate 8,596 downwards.
TCAGCATCGGAATAAACGCAGTCAGAATCACGCAGCTGCTTAACGCATCCTCAAAGGATGTGATGATCTTTCCTGTAAACGTAGCCGAAACCATCAGGAACAGAAGCCACGGAATTCGTTTCTTCCAGGTGTCGATAATCCCGGTACGCATATATGGGCGGTCATTCGGAACAATAGCCGCCATCTTTTCGATATCCTCTGTCGTCTCCTCCTGGAGAATATCCACAACGTCATCGACGGTGATAATACCCACCAGACGCTCTTCATTGTCCACCACCGGCATGGACGTAAAGTCATATTTCTGGAACTGTCTGGACACTTCCTCCTGATCCATCAGGGTATGAATGGAAATGACATTCTCATGCATAATGTTCTCAATCCGCTCGTCCGCCGGGCTTAAAAGCAGCCTGCGCAGCGTTACCGTTCCGATCAGCCGCCGTTTGCCATCCAGCACGTAGCAGATATCAATGGTTTCCCGATCCACACCGGTTCTCCGGATTCTTCGGATCGCCTGTTCCACCGTCAGCGTCTCTTTCAGATCCACATACTCCACCGTCATGATGCTTCCGGCAGAATCCTCCGGATAGCGAAGCAGCTGATTAATGTCCCGACGGGTATCCGGGCTGGCATTGGCCAGAAGCCGCTTCACGACGTTGGCCGGCATCTCCTCCAGGAAATCCACCGCATCGTCCGCCATCAGATTATCGATGATATTTGCCGCCTCTTTATCGGATAATTCCGCAACTATCCCCTGCTGATGCTCAATAGGAAGGTAGGAGAATACCTCCGCAGCCATATCCTTGGGCAGGAAACGGAATACCGTCAGCATGTCCTCTCCGGACAGTTCTTCCATGATTGCCGCAATATCCGCCTCATTCATCTCGGAAAGCTCCTCGCGAAGAAGCCGATACTGCTTTGTCTCGATTAACTCTTTAATTCTCTCCATCGCAATCTTCCTCCATATGCAGTTTTTATGTTGTGCGCCATGCGCTTTCGCCCGGGAACATCAAGGGACTGTTCGCCTATACTTTTTGACATAAAAACCACCACCTTTCAAAAGATTGCTGAAATCATTTCATCACTTATTGCTTTCTGCCTTCTGCAACTTTACTATACTGGATTCTGCTTCAAATGTCCAGCCTGGGTTTTACAGCCGGAACATCTTTGTCGCAATGGAAAAATAAATCAGAATGGAACAGGTATCCAGTATCGTGCTGATCAGAGGGGCCGCCATAATGGCCGGATCCAGATGCAGCTTCTTGGCCGCCATCGGCAGAAGACAGCCGATCAGCTTTGCCAGAATAACAATAATCATCAGGGAAATGCCCAGAAGGACAGCGATCCGCATGTCCCGGTACATAATCATAATCCGGACACCGTTGACCAGCGCAAGGGCACAGCCGACCAGTGCCGCCACACGCACTTCTTTAAATACCACCCGATACCAGTCCCTGAACTGAATCTCATCCATGGACAGTCCCCGGATGATCAGGGTGGAGCTCTGAGATCCGCAGTTTCCTGCCGTTCCCGTCAGCATGGGAATAAAGCTTACCAGAATCGGGACCGCGGCGAAGGCCTGCTCATAATGGGTCAGAACCATACCGCTGACCGTCGCAGAAAGCATCAGAAACAGCAGCCAGAAAATCCGGTTTCTGGCATGCTGGAATACACTGGTTTCAAAATAGTTATCTTCGCTGGGCGCCATGGCAGCCATAACGGAAATATCCTCTTCCACCTCATCCTGCCATACATCCAGCGCATCATCAAAGGTCACGATTCCCACAAGACAGTGTTCCGTATCCACCACAGGAATGGCAATAAAGCCGTATTTGTGAAACAGCTTCGCCACCTCCTCCTTATCCTCATGGGTATTGACCGTGATCACGTTGGTTTCCATAATATCTTCAATCAGCCGGTTGTCATCCTCGATCAACAGGTCCTTGGCCGTTACAATTCCGATCAGCTTCCGATTCTCGATCACATAACAGGTATAAATCGTTTCCTGATTGATCCCAATCCTCTTGATCTTCTTCAGTGCCTCAAAAACCGTCATCTTACGCCGCAGATCCACATATTCAATGGTCATGATGCTGCCGGCGCTGTCCTTCGGATACTTCAGCAGCTTATTGATGCTGTCTCTCGTCTGTGCATCTGCTGCCTGAAGAATCTTATCCACCGCATTGGCCGGCATCTCCTCCAGAAGATCCACCGTATCATCCAGATACATGTCATTGATGACTTCTTTCAGCTCCGTTATGGTAAAGGCCCGGATCAGTGATTCCTGCATCCACGGCTCCATATTACTGAAAACCTCCGCAGCATCCTCCTTCCGGATCAGCCGGAAAAGCATGATCTGTTCCTTTTCCGGAAACTCCTCCAGAAGCTGTGCCAGATCTACCTCATTCAATCCGGCGAGATATTCCTTTACCTTATAATACTCCCTGTTTTTCAGCCACTCCCTGATTTCTCCTGCGTCCACCCAAAATTCCCCTCTTCACACAAAATAACCCGATTTCTTTCATTTTATTCTCATCCAAATTGTCTGTCAACGGGTGACCTCTTCCCTTTTTGTAAAATTTTGTTACACAGGAAAAAGAAAAAACAGAGCATCCGAGGACACTCTGTTTTTTTTGACAGATAGTTATTTTAAATTCGTATAACCCATCAGACTGTAATCCACCGCACGGGCCGCCCCGCGGCCCTCAGCGATTGCCCAGACGACCAGAGACTGGCCTCTGTGTACATCTCCCGCCGTAAATACATTGGGCACACTGGTCTGGAACGATCCCTTCTCTGTGGCAATGTTGGTTCTGGCATCCGTCTTCACACCGAACGCCCTGGTCACATAATCCTGGCTGCCGAGGAAACCGGCCGCAATCAGCACCACATCCACATCGATGACATACTCGCTGCCCTCAATGGGCTCCATGGACATCCGTCCGGTCTTGGGATCCTTTTTCCCTTCCAGCTTTACCAGCTTTGCCTTCACCACATTTCCTGCCTTATCCAGAATAAATTCCTTCACGGTTGTCTCATAAACTCTCGGGTCCTTACCGAATACGGCAATGGCCTCCTCCTGGCCGTAATCCGTTTTCAGGACTCTGGGCCACTGGGGCCATGGATTGGAGTCAGAGCGCTTTTGAGGAAGCGGAGGCATCATCTCCAGCTGAGTTACGCTGGCAGCCCCCAGGCGGATGGAGGTTCCCACACAGTCATTTCCGGTATCTCCTCCGCCGATGACCAGCACCTTTTTGCCTCTCACCGGAATGTACTGTTTATCTTCAAAGTAAGAATTCAGAAGGCTCTTTGTCGTAGCAGTCAGGAAATCCACCGCAAAATAAATGCCTTTTCCTTCCCGCCCCGGCACCTTGATATCCCGTGGATTGGAAGCTCCGCAGGCCAGAATCACCCGGTCGAACTCCTTCAGGAGGTCTTCCGCTTTCTTATCCACGCCCACATTCACTCCGGTAACAAACTCCACGCCCTCTTCCTTCATGATCGAGACTTTCCGCTCAACGATCTCCTTTTCCAGCTTCATATTGGGGATACCATACATCAGCAGCCCTCCCACGCGGTCACTGCGCTCAAATACGGTAACGCTGTGTCCCCGCATATTCAGCTGATCCGCGGCAGCCAGCCCGGACGGGCCGGAGCCGATGATCGCAACCTTTTTCCCGGTCCTCGCCTTTGGCGGCTTTGCAGCTGCATACCCCTTCTCATACGCATTTTCTATAATGGAATATTCATTTTCCTTTGTCGTCACCGGATCTCCGTTGAGCCCGCAGGTGCAGGCTGCCTCGCAGAGTGCCGGACATACCCGGGAGGTAAATTCCGGGAAATTGTTGGTTTTGTGCAGACGCTCATAGGCCTGCTCCAGATTGCCGGTATACACCAGATCATTCCACTCCGGAATCAGATTGTGCAGCGGACAGCCGGAGGTCATTCCAAACAGCTCCATGCCGGACTGGCAGAACGGTACGCCGCAGGCCATGCAGCGTGCTCCCTGAAGCTTCTGCTGCTCCATCGGAAGCGGGATATGGAACTCATCAAAATTTTTGATCCGGACCTTCGGTTTTACCGCCGTACTGGTCTTTCTTTCATATTCTAAAAATCCTGTCGGTTTTCCCATCTTACTCGCCTCCTATCCTCTCGCATTCGCATAAAATGCTTCGATCTGTGCCTGCTCGCTGCTTAAGCCCTTTTCCTCCATCTGGACAATGGCGTTCAGCATGCGTTCATAATCATGAGGAATGATCTTTTTGAACTTGGGAAGGTATTCACCGAAGTTCTCCAGAATCTTCTTGCCCTTCTCGGAATTGGTGTACGCCACATGCTCCTTGATCATATCCTTCAGCTCCAGCACATCATACTTATTCGTAAGTTCACGGACCGAAACCATTTCCTTGTTGATCCTCGTATAAAGATCCCGGTTCTCATCCAGAACATAGGCGATTCCGCCGCTCATGCCTGCTGCGAAATTCTTTCCGGTAGTTCCGAGAACAACCACGCACCCTCCGGTCATATACTCACAGCCGTGGTCTCCCACGCCCTCTACAACAGCGGATGCTCCGGAATTTCTCACGCAGAACCGTTCTCCGGCCACACCGTTGATATATGCCTTGCCGCTGGTAGCGCCGTAAAGAGCCACATTTCCGATAATAATATTTTCATCCTGCTTGAACTTAATGCCCTTGGGCGGATATACCACCAGCTTTCCGCCGGACAGCCCTTTTCCGAAGCCGTCATTGCTGTCTCCCGTCAGCTCCAGGGTAAGTCCCTTCGGAATGAACGCGCCGAAGCTCTGTCCTCCCGCTCCCTTACATTTGATAACGAAGGTATCCTCCTCCAGAGTATCCCCGTAGCGCTTCGTGATTTCGGAGCCGAAGATCGTACCGAAGGCCCGGTCCACATTGCTGACATCCATCTCGATGCTCTTCTTCTGCCCCGTCTCCAGAGCGGTCTTCAGCTTTTTCATCAGCACCCGCTCATCTGCGGTCTTCTCCAGTTCAAAGTCATATACCTGCTTCGGATCAAAGGTTACCTTTTCTCCTGCCTTTGCAAACGGATTGTTTAAGATTGCCCTTAAATCCACCCGGTTCGCTCTCGGAGCGTCCGGATTGGTCTTTACCGTCAGAAGATCGGTTCTTCCGACCAGCTCATCCACCGTGCGGACACCGAGCTTTGCCATATATTCCCGCAGCTCCTGGGCAATAAATTTCATAAAGTTCATTACATATTCCGGTTTTCCTGTAAAGCGCTTCCGAAGCTCCGGATTCTGTGTGGCAATACCGACCGGACAGGTATCCAGATTGCAGACCCGCATCATCACACAGCCCATGGTCACCAGGGGCGCCGTTGCAAAGCCGAATTCCTCTGCTCCCAAAAGAGCTGCAATTGCCACATCACGGCCGCTCATCAGCTTACCGTCTGTCTCAATGCGGACTTTATTTCTCAGTCCGTTCATGATCAGCGTCTGATGGGTTTCCGCAAGTCCCAGCTCCCACGGAAGACCGGCGTTATGGATGGAGCTCTTAGGTGCCGCTCCCGTACCGCCGTCATAGCCGGATACAAGGATTACCTGGGCGCCTGCCTTGGCAACACCCGCTGCAATGGTTCCGACTCCGACCTCAGAAACAAGCTTTACGGAAATGCGGGCATCCTTATTTGCATTTTTCAGATCATAGATCAGCTCTGCCAGATCCTCAATGGAATAAATATCGTGATGCGGCGGCGGGGAAATCAGACCCACGCCGGGTGTGGAATGCCTTGTTTTCGCCACCCACGGATATACCTTGGCTGCCGGGAGATGCCCGCCCTCTCCGGGCTTTGCTCCCTGTGCCATCTTGATCTGGATTTCCTTTGCGCTCACCAGATACCGGCTTGTAACACCAAACCGTCCCGAAGCCACCTGCTTGATGGCAGAACCGCGGTTGATGCCGTCCGGCCCCACGGTCAGACGCTCCAGACTCTCACCGCCCTCACCGCTGTTGGATTTTCCTTTCAGCCGGTTCATGGCAATGGCCAGCGTCTCATGGGCCTCCTGAGAAATGGAGCCGTAGGACATGGCCCCGGTCTTGAAACGCTGAACAATGGAATCCACACTCTCTACCTCATCCAGCGGGACACCCTTGGCCGGGAATTTGAAATCCATCAGTCCTCTTAAGTTTCCGGTATTGGTCTCGGAATTGATCAGTGCTGTATACTGTTTAAACAAATTGTAATCCCCTGTCCGGGTCGCCATCTGCAGCAGATGGATCGTCTGCGGATTATAAAGATGCTCTTCCTCGCCGCTGCGCATCTTATGATTTCCGATGCTGTCCAGCGTAGAATCGGTTCCCAGGCCCAGCGGATCAAAGGCTCTGGCATGCAGATATTCCACATCCTTCTGAATATCCTCCAGCGTAATGCCTTCGATGCGGCTCACCGTATTGGTAAAGTATTTGTCAATCACCTGCCGGTCAATACCGATCGCCTCAAAAATCTTGGCTCCCTGGTAGGACTGAATAGTGGAAATACCCATCTTGGACGCAATCTTTACAATTCCGTGAAGGATCGCATCATTATAAGCGTCCACTGCCGCATAATAGTCTTTATCCAACTGCCCGTCATCAATCAGATGCCGGATGCTTTCCTGGGCCAGATACGGATTGATGGCACAGGCCCCATAGCCCAGAAGGGTTGCAAAATGATGAACATCCCTGGGCTCTCCGCTCTCCAGAATAATAGCCACAGACGTACGCTTCTTGGTTACAACCAGATGCTGATGAACGGCTGCCACCGCCAGCAGGGAAGGGATCGCCACATGATATTCATCCACCGAGCGGTCACTCAAAATCAGCACATTGGCTCCGTCACGGTGTGCACGGTCGATCTCCACAAACAGACGGTCAATCGCACGCTCCAGGTTCGTATTCTTATAATAGGTAATAGGGATCTCCGCTACCTTGAAGCCCTCCACCTTCATGTTTTTGATTTTCAGAAGGTCCGTATTGGTCAGAATCGGATTATTCACCTTCAGCACCTGACAGTTTTTGCCGGTCTCCTTCAGGAGATTGCCGTCCTCACCGATATAAACCGTAGTGGATGTTACCACTTCCTCCCGGATGGCATCAATAGGCGGGTTCGTCACCTGGGCAAACATCTGCTTAAAATAATTGAACAGCGGCTGGTGCTTCTTGGAAAGGACCGCCAGCGGAGTGTCCACGCCCATGGCGGCAATGCTTTCCGTTCCGTTCTTTGCCATGGGAAGAATCGCTGAATTCACATCCTCGTACGTGTAGCCAAACGCCTTCTGCAGCTGCACACACTCTTCTCTGGTGTAGGTGGGGATCCGCTTATTCGGAATTTTCAGATCCTTTAACTGAACAAGATAGCGGTCCAGCCATTCTCCGTAGGGCTGTCTTGCCGCATAGCCCTCTTTGAGCTCCTCATCGTCAATAACTCTTCCCTTCACGGTATCCACCAGGAGCATTTTGCCCGGACGGAGCCGCTCTTTTATTGCGATCTTTCTCGGGTCAATATCCATAACCCCCACCTCGGAGGAAAGGATCAGGTAATCATCATCGGTAATGTAATATCTGGAAGGCCGAAGACCGTTTCGGTCCAGCACCGCTCCCATAATATCTCCATCGGAGAACACGATGGCGGCCGGTCCGTCCCACGGCTCCATCATCGTAGCGTAATACTGATAAAAGTCCTTCTTCTTCTGGGACATCAGCTTATTGTTGGCCCACGGCTCCGGAATAGTGATCATCACAGCCAGCGGAAGCTCCATTCCGTTCATTACCAGGAACTCCAGCGTGTTGTCCAGCATGGCGGAATCCGATCCTGCCACATTGATCACCGGAAGCACCTTGTGCATTTCGCCCCTCAGCTTTCCGTACTCCATGGTTTCCTCACGCGCCAGCATATTATCGGCATTTCCCCGGATCGTATTGATCTCGCCGTTATGCACGATCAGACGGTTCGGATGCGCGCGCTCCCAGCTGGGATTGGTATTGGTGCTGAAACGGGAGTGCACGATGGCAATGGCGGATTCATAATCCGGATGCTGCAGATCTCCGAAAAACTTACGAAGCTGCTTCACCAGAAACATTCCCTTATATACGATGGTACGGCTGGATAAGGATACCACGTAGGTATTGTCATTGCTCTGCTCAAATACCCGGCGCACCACATACAGACGGCGGTCAAAATCCAGACCCCTGGGAATATCCGCCGGACGTTTGATAAATCCCTGCATGATACAGGGCATACACTCCCTTGCCTTATTTCCAAGGATATCCGCGTCTATGGGTACCTCTCTCCATCCAAGGAATTCCAGCCCTTCCTTGGCAACAATGATCTCGAACATCTTCTTTGCCTGTGTTCTCTGCATCTCATCCTGGGGGAAGAAGAACATACCGATTCCGTAGTCCCGTTCTCCGCCCAAAAAAATGCCGAGGGGTGCGCAGGCTTTGGAGAAAAATTTGTGGGAAATCTGTAAGAGAATTCCAACTCCATCACCTGTTTTACCCTCGGCGTCTTTGCCTGCTCTATGTTCCAGATGTTCTACAATCTTTAATGCATTCACAACGGTGTCATGTGTCTTAAGTCC
>JALERW010000129.1 GCA_022763925.1 Lachnospiraceae bacterium | reverse complement strand
ATCCACATTTCGGCGACGAAATTTATTTTTTTCCACATTAGAAAAAGGATTTTACCAGAAATATTCTCTTATTATATATAGAGACACTTTTGAAAAAAGACTTTTTTATTAATTATATCAGAAAAATAGTAATTTATCTGAATTATAGATCATCCAAACAGAGAGGTGTTTTTATGAAAAAGGAATATGTACAGCCCATAATGTCTGGAGAACAGTTTGTTCCAAATGAATATGTAACAGTATGTTATAAAATCCGATGTCGTACGCCAAATGATAATGATAGATTTCGTTATCTTTATGAAGATACGAATGGTGATGGTAAATTGGATGCAGGAGATAAAGAATTGTATTCGTCATGGCTTGGATTTTATGATGTGACTAGTTACCCGGTATTTTACTGGAGCGAAGATTTGGGAACGGCTATTGATTACCATAGTATGATTCCGGGAAAAGAAAACTATGAAAGCAACCCTAATGCATCGTAAGCGGTTCTTATATTTTGATAATATTTTAGGCGAATAGTCAGAGGCCGGCGTTTTAACGTATTTTCGTTAAAGCGGCGGCCTTTTTGAATATTCCGGTACGAATCTTCTGTTTTTTGGTATTCTGGAAGTTATTGTTCCTCAGTAAATAAATATGTAAATGAAAGGATGTTTCGGAGCCGCACTTTGCGAAAATGCATGGCTTGCAGAATAGGATGGAGGATGTTACACTGAAACAGAAAGGGTGAGAGCAGAATGGAAGACAATAAAACCACCGAAAAATCAACCTCCTTCGAGTCGCTGGATGTTCTCATATCCCGCTGGAAGGATGGAACCTTTTCTGAGATCATAGATGACTGGAAGTGGATTTTCAGCTACAGTGCAAGATATAAGGGAGCAATTGCATTTTATCTGATCCTGGGAATTTTAAGCACGTCTCTGGGCCTGGTGAGCAGCGTGGCCGGTAAATATCTGATAGATATTATCACGGGTTATCAGATGGAGAAGCTCGCACTGCTGGCTGCAGTCATGATCGGAAGTGCCGTGTTCAGCCTGGCTTTTGAAAGTATTATCAGCCGGATCACGGCGAAGCTGAGTATCGATATCAATAATGACATACAGGCGGATATTTTTGACAAGATCGTGGATGCGGACTGGATGGCGCTGAATCACTATTCCAACGGGGATGTGCTGAACCGGTTTAACGGGGATATCGGGACGGTCAGCAGCAATGCCATCAGCTGGCTTCCCACGATCGTGATTGCCGTATATCGTTTTCTGGCCACCTTTTTTGTGATCCTGCACTATGACTGGATCATGGCGGTCATTGCACTGGGGAGTGCGCCGTTCATGCTTCTGATGTCCCGCTTTATGATCAGAAAGCAGCGGGAATACAGCAAAAAGGTCCGGGAAATGAGCAGTAAGCTGATGACCTTTGAGGTGGAGACCTTCTACAATTTCGATACGATCAAATCCTTCGGGATAGCCCCCTACTACAGCAAAAAGATGCGCTGGTGGCAGGGGAGGTTCCGGGAGATCAGTCTGAAATATAATATGTTCAGCATCAAAACCAATATCCTCATGTCCGTGGTGGGGACACTGGTGCAGTTTACAGCCTTTGGCTACTGTCTGTTCCGGCTGTGGACGCATGATATCACCTACGGGACCATGACGCTGTTTCTTCAGCAGAGGAGCAATCTGTCCGGCGCCTTCAGCAGCGTGATATCCATTATACCGTCCTTCCTGAACAGTTCGGTATCTGCCCATCGGATCCGGGAGCTGGTGGAGCTGCCCAAAGAGGTACATATCCCGGAGAGCAGCGAGCTGGACGCCTTTGTGGCAGACGGTTTTGAAGTGCGGATGAGGGATGTGGACTTTTCCTATGTGGAAGGCACGAAAGTGATTACGGATTCGGCATTTCAGGCCTCTCCCGGGGAGATCGTGGCCCTGGTGGGCCCCTCCGGAGAGGGCAAGACGACGATGATCCGGCTGATCCTCGGACTGATCCGGCCGGAGGCAGGTGCCTCGGTGATCCGCGCTTCGGATGGGCGGGAGGTTGTCATGAATGCGGAGACCCGGCATCTGTTTGCCTATGTGCCCCAGGGAAATACGATCCTGTCCGGCACGATTGCGGAGAATATGCGGATGGTAAAGGAGGACGCTTCGGATGAGGAGATCATAGAAGCGCTGAAAATCTCCTGTGCCTGGGATTTTGTGGAAAAGCTTCCGGATACGATCAACAGCAGCGTGGGAGAACGGGGCCGTGGGCTTTCGGAAGGTCAGGCCCAGAGAATCGCCATCGCCCGGGCGGTGCTTAGGGACGCCCCGGTGCTTTTGTTGGATGAGGCAACGTCCGCGCTGGATGTGACGACGGAGCGTCGGGTCCTGCGCAATATTATCCGTCAGAAGCCGAATAAAACCTGTATTGTGACCACGCACCGTCCCAGTGTGCTGAATATGTGCCAGCGGGTATACCGGGTGATGGATACCAGAGTGACAGAGCTTTCGGAGGAAGAATCCAGCCGCATGGCCATGGATTTTTGACAACAGGAATCATTGTAAGATGCCATACAGTTGTGATATAATAAAACAATATGATGCAATGGTTGTTACATGCAGTCAGACAGAGTGAAAGGCGAAGAGATGATAGATATACACGCACACATTCTGCCCGGAATTGATGACGGCGCCATGGATATGTATGATACGCTGGAGATGGCCAGAATCGCGGCGGACAGCGGGATAACCAGAATGATCGCGACGCCGCACTGCAATCTTCCGGGGCTGTATCAGAATTATTTCGGCGAGGTCTATGTGAGCGCCGTGAAAAAGGCGAGAGAGGCGATTCGTAAGGAGGGCATTCCTCTGGAGCTGCTTCCGGGAATGGAGGTATTTTCCACACCGGATCTTCCGGGGCTGCTCACCTCGGGAAAGATTATGCCGCTGAATCAGGGGAGGTATCTTCTGATGGAATTTTCCTTTGAGGAGGATCCGGAATATGCAGAGGAGATGCTGGAGCGGGTGTGCCCTACCGGGGTGAGGCCGGTGATCGCCCATGCGGAGCGGTATCATTTTGTACAGGATGATCCGCAGCTGGCCTATGAATGGAGGAAAAAGGGCTATCTGATCCAGATCAATAAGGGAAGTGTACTGGGCAAGTTCGGGGAGCGGGCCATGGATACGGCCTATGCCCTCCTGGAGCATCATCTGGTATCGGCGGTGGCAAGTGATGCGCACAGCCCTCTGCAGAGAACCCCGTATATGCAGGACGCATGGGAGGCGCTTTCCGGGCGGTTCCCGGAGCGGTATCTGAAGATCCTGTTTGAGGAAAATCCCCGGAGGATCTGCGAGAGCCTGCCCACCCAGCGATTTCCGTTAAAATCCTTTCTTTCGGAGGATTAGAGGTAAGGAGAATAGAAAATGATGAGAAGAATCAGAATAGCCGTATGCGTTATATTTGTGGCATCCTGTGCGATATTCGGCGTTTATATGTATCAGACCCGGATGGTGGAGGATCATACCCCTCCGGTGATTTCTCTGGAGGAGGATGTGGTTACCGTCAGCGTCGATGCCGAAGATGCTGAAATTCTTAAGGGAGTAACGGCTTTGGATGACAAGGACGGAGATATCACGGGCTCCGTGCGGATATCCTCCATGTCCCATTTTATTGAAAAGGGAAAACGGTATGTGACCTATATCGTTTTCGATCAGGCCAATCAGGCCGGAACGGCTCAGCGCACGCTGGTTTATACGGATTACCATTCTCCCAGGATTTATCTGAAGGATCCGCTCCGGTTTTCCTTAAATGAAGTATCGTCGGGGAACCCGTCCCTGGATCTTACCGCGGAGGATTGTCTGGACGGAGATATCACAAATCAGGTGCGTACCACCTTTGATACGAATTACTATGATATGCTTCCGGGGGATTACAGTGTGACGGTACAGGTCAGCAACAGTGCCGGAGATGTGTGCTCCATTCCTTTGAAAATGACCCTGGTGGATCCCTCGGACCGGGAGGAGAGCAGGAAGCTTTATCCCATGCTGGAGGACTATATCGTTTATACTGCAGTGGGAGAAAGCCTGGATCTGAACGCTTATGTGACCGGAATGATGCGGGGAAGCCAGGCATATTCCATGGAGGAAGCGCAGCTGTATCTGAATGTGGGTACAGAGGACCTTGAGATTTCGTCGAATGTGAACTATGAGCAGCCGGGAGTGTATACCGTGGAATATTCCTGCACGGCAGGAGGAACCCAGGGGGATGAGGGGACGACGGAAACAGATGCCGTTACGGCAGTAACCAGATTGTATGTAGTAGTAGAGGAGTAAAGGAATGGAAAAAGACAGAAGGGAACCGCAGGAGCTGGAACAGATGAAAATCGAGCCGTTTACGCTGCTGCATGATATCCTGATGAACTGGTGGGTCATCCTGCTGGGGGCTGTTGCGGCAGCCATGCTGACGTATGTGGCAGTCAATATGCGATATGTTCCGCGCTATACCACGTCGACGACCTTTGTGGTTGCTTCCAAAGGAAATTCCAACGCGGTCAGCAACCTGAGCTCCGCCAATTCCATGGCCAAGACCTTTGAGAGTATCCTGAAAAGTAATGTGATGAAAAAGACGCTCTGTGAGAAGCTTGGGGTGAAGGAGATCGATGCCGAGATCAATACGCAGGTGCTGGAGGGAACGAATCTTCTGGTCTTAAGTGTGACAGAGAATTCGCCCAAGGAAGCGATCGACCTGATCCGGGCTATTATGGATAATTACTCCAGCGTGTCGTTTTATACGCTGGGCAATGCGGTGATGGATGTACTGGAGGAGCCCAAGGTCCCCATGTCTGCGGATAATCCGCTGAATGCACGGGGCGCGGTCAAGAAGGGATTTCTGGCTGCCGCGGCGTTTCTGATTGCGCTGTTTGGCCTTCTGTCATACCTGAAGGATACGGTAAAGCGGGAGGATGACATTGAGGAGAAGCTGGATGCCAGAAATCTGGGCGTGATTTCCTATGAGAGAAAGAATAAAACCCTTCGGGAGTGTCTGCAGCGGAAGAATGGCGCGCTGCTGATCAATAAGCCGCTGGCCGGCTTTGCCTTTGTGGAGGGCTATAAAAAGCTGGCGACCAAGGTGGATTATCAGATGGCGAAGGAGAACCGGAAGGTGCTGGTGGTGACCAGCGTATCGGAGAATGAGGGAAAATCCACAGTGGCAGCCAACCTGGCCATTGCCCTGGCAGAGCAGTCGAAGCGGGTACTCCTGATGGAAGGAGATCTGCGCCGTCCGTCCCAGTTCCTGATTTTTAATAAAAAGCCCCAGGAGAAGAATGAACTGGGAGAATTCCTGAAGGGGAAGGGAACCCTGAAGGAGGTCCTGATGGAAAGCGGAATTCCCCGGCTGTATCTGATGATCGGGCGGAACTGCTATTCCTCTTCCACAGAGATGCTCCATTCTTCCCGGATGGAGAAGCTGATCGAGGTGTGCCGCGGCTCCATGGATTATGTGATTATCGATTCTCCGCCGGCCGGGCTGATCGGTGATGCAGAGGCCCTTGCCGGATATGCGGATGCGGTGATGCTTGTGGTAAGGCAGAATTATATTCTGTCGGAGGATATCAATGATGTGCTGGATGCATTCCGGGAGCACCATTCGAAGGTTCTGGGCGTGGTGCTGAATGGTGTCCGTTCCCTGGAGAATACGGTGGCAGGACGTTATCAGGGAGGCTATGGCCGTTACGGGAAATATGGTGCCTATGGGAATTATGGAAAGAGCAGAGGGAATGAGGAACGATGAGCGAGTACAGAGAAAGCTACGGCAGCCGGCCGGATGAACTGGATAAAATAGACCTTTCAAATCTGCTGGTGGATATCAGCCACGGAATCAGGAAGCTTTGGTGGCTTGTGATTGCTCTGACCGTGATTTTTGCCGCGCAGACCTATTTTTCAGCCAGGACCTTTTATCAGCCCCATTATGTGGCATCAGCTACCATGTCGGTCCGCGCCTCCGGTTCATCGGCGTCATATATCAATGCCCAGTCCGCCAAGCAGATGGCGGAAGTATTTCCCTATATCCTGACCAGCGGCGTGCTGTCGGATGTGGTGGCGGAGGATATGGGACTGGATTATGTGCCGGGGACGATTACGGCAACGGCGGATGAGGGGACGAACTGGCTGACCCTGTCGGTGTCTGCCGGTGACGCACAGACAGCCTATGATGTTCTGCAGTCGGTGATTGAAAACTACCCAAAGGTGGCGGAATTTGTTATTGGAGAGACGGAGCTTACGATCCTGGATGAGACCGGGGTGCCGGAGGATACCGGACGGGAGGTCGTGATCCGGGGCTCCATCCGCCGGGGGGCAATAAAGGGCGCTGCGCTGGGTATCCTGATCATGGGTCTTTATATTCTGACCCGCCGTACGGTGAAATCCAGAAAGGATCTGAAAAAGGGAGTCAACCTGGAGGATTTCGGAAGCCTTCCTTATATTCCGGAGAAGAAACGAAGGAAAAAGAAGTTTTTAAGCTCGGTGAATCTGATGAACGAGCGGGTGCCGCAGGCGTATCTGGAGGCGGTTCGTAAAATACGGATCCGTGTAATGAATGAAATGCAGCAGAAGGAAGCCCGTTCCCTTTTGGTGACCAGCTCCGTTCCGGGAGAAGGAAAGACGACGATGGCGGTGAATCTGGCGATTGCCATGGCAAAGCAGGGAACAGAGGTAATCCTGGTGGACTGTGATCCGAGAAATCCGTCGGTGGCTTCTTATATGAATGAGAAGGAAAAGCATCCGGGCCTGGGCGCGGTGCTTCGGGGCAAGGTTTCGCTGGAGCAGGCGCTGACGCCGGTAAAAGGACTGGACGGAAAGCTTCGGGTGCTTTACGGAGGAGCGCCGGATAACCGGGATGCCAGGCTTCTCGGAACCCGGGGGATGAAAAAGCTGATCGATATGCTGAAGGAGCAGGCGGAGGTTGTGATTCTGGATACGGCGCCCTCCGAGCTTCTGGCGGATGCCCCGACTCTTGGAAAATTTGTGGACTGTGCCCTGTATGTGATCAAATATGACCATGCCCGTTTAAGGCAGATCCGGAACGGGATCCGGGCCCTGGATATGAGCGGCGTGGATATCCTCGGATATGTATTTAACCAGGATCATTCGGGAAAAAGCATGGGTTACGGCTACAGCTATGGCTACAGGCGCTATGGCGGATACGGAGGCTACGGCGGATACGGTCATTATCAGTCGGGCAGGGGGAAGAAGGATACCTCCGGCCGGGTGCAGAAGGATTAAAGCTGTTTTTGTAATGAAAGATAAAAAAATGGGGAGGCTTTACTTATGGGATTGCTGAAAGCGGGAACTGCGGCAGGACAGAGCATGCTGGCGGATCAGTGGAGAGAATATTTTTACTGTCCGTCCCTGGAGAGTGATGTCCTTGTAAAAAAAGGGGAGAAGCGGATATCCGGACGCAGCTCCAATACGAAGGGCAGCGAGAATCTGATTTCCAACGGCTCGGTCATCGCGGTCAATGAAGGGCAGTGTATGATCATTGTGGAGCAGGGGGCCATTGCGGAGGTCTGCGCGGAGGCGGGAGAATTCGTGTATGACAGCTCTTCGGAGCCCAGCATCTTTTACGGAGACCTGAAGGAGTCGGTGACGGCCAGCTTCCGTCAGTTCGGAAAGCGTTTTACCATGGGCGGAGACACCGGAAAGGATCAGCGGATCTATTTTATCAATACGAAGGAGATCATCGGGAATAAGTACGGTACGGCGAGTCCGGTGCCTTTTCGGGTAGTGGATACGAATGTGGGGCTGGATATGGATATTTCCATCCGCTGCCACGGGGAATATGCCTACCGGGTGGTGGACCCGATCCTGTTCTACAAAAATATATGCGGAAATGTGGAGGGCGTGTTTACCCGGGACAAAATTGATTCTCAGTTAAAGAGTGAGCTTCTGACGGCCCTGCAGCCGGCTTTTGCGAGAATTTCCGGAATGGGCATCCGCTACAGTGCACTGCCGGGGCATACGATGGAGCTGGCAGCTGCTCTGAATGAGGTGCTGTCAAAGCGCTGGGGCGGCCATTACGGCATTGCCATCAGCTCCATGGGCGTGAATTCGGTGAAGGCGTCGGAGGAGGATGAGCAGATGATCAAGGAGCTGCAGCGCACGGCGGCGCTTCGGAATCCCACGATGGCAGCCGCCCATCTGGCGGGAGCCCAGGCGGAGGCCATGAAGTCTGCGGCGGCCAATCCGAATGCCGGGCCGATGATGGCCTTTGCCGGAATGAATATGGCAGCAGGGGCGGGTGGAATGAATGCCGCAGACCTGTTTGCCATGGGACAGCAGGCAGCGCCGCAGATGACCGCGCCGGCACAGACGTCAGGAACGGGAAGCGCAGAGAGCGCCCGGACCGGCGGGAAGCCGGAAACGGCTGTTTCGGGCTGGACCTGCAGCTGCGGAGCTTCGGGCAACACCGGAAAGTTCTGCACGGAATGCGGTAAGCCCAGACCGGCTGAGGATGCGTTCTGGACCTGCTCCTGCGGAACGAAAAATAAGGGGAAATTCTGTATGGAGTGCGGAAGACCCAAGCCGGCCGGTGTGCCGCAGTACAAATGTGACAAATGCGGCTGGGAGCCGGACGATCCGAAGCATCCGCCGAAATTCTGTCCGGAGTGCGGAGATCCGTTTGATGATGGAGATATCATCAGATAGCATAATACGGAAAAGAGCAAACGGGAGGAAGTCCCTTGGATTATATTGTCCTGGATTTGGAATGGAATCAGAGCCCTGACGGAAAGGGGACGCAGAGAAAGGAAATTCCCTTTGAGATCGTGGAGATCGGAGCGGTGAAGCTGAATGCAAAGTTTGAGATTGCGGATACCTTCAGCGAGATCGTTGCGCCGTCCGTTTATAAGGAAATGCACTATGTGACGAAGGAGCTGATCCATCTGGATATGGATCAGCTGAAAAAGGGAAGACCTTTTCCCGAGGTGCTGGGAAGGTTTTTTGACTGGTGCGGGCAGGATTATATGTTCTGCACCTGGGGAATGATGGATCTGACGGAGCTGCAGCGGAATATGCGTTATTATAATGTTCCGCAGCATATGAAATACCCCCTGACCTATTATGACGTGCAGAAGCTGTTTTCGATTGCTTATGAGGACCGCAAAAGCCGCCGGAGTCTGGAATATGCCATTGATTATCTGAAGATTGATAAGGAATCGGCCTTTCACCGTGCCGAAAGTGATGCATACTATACCGCCCTGATTTTTGCGGGGCTGGATAAGCGGGTGCTGAGGAATTATTCCATCGATTATTATCACAATCCGAGAAACCGCAGGGAAGAGATTTATGCGGTGTTCGATACCTACAGCAAATATGTTTCCCGGGAATTTGTTACCAGGGAACAGGCCATGGGCGACCGGGAGGTGTCCAGTACCCGCTGTTATCTGTGCGGGAAGCCGGCCAGGAAAAGGATCCGGTGGTTTTCCGGCAATAACAAGGTATATTACTGTCAGGCCGTATGTGAGGAGCACGGATTTCTGAAGGGAAAGATCCGGATGCGGAAGGCGGAGGACGGGAAATTTTATGTGGTGAAAACGCTGAAACTCGTGGGAAAGGAAGAAGCGGGAATGATCCGCGAACGGCAGGAGCAGGTGCGCCTGAAGAGGAAGATACGGAAAAAGCCGGGAAGCCGCGGCAATTGAAGCGGCTTTCCGGCTTTTTTTCAGGAGAGCTTTTGGAATTCCTCGATCAGTGCCTCCATTTCGGTAAGCACAGAATCGGCCTGCCCGCAGTATTCGGCAGAGACAGGTTCCTTAACGAGCTGCTGCTCCATGGCATCTAGGAACTGCCGGATGGCCTGTATGCGTTCGCTTCCGGTTTCCTTCAGCTGCTTTTGGCAGCGCTCGTTTTCTTCTTTTGTGAGCTTCTTCAGGGAGTGCTCCAGATTGGGTTTCTCTCCGATGTACCGGTAGGTGATGGAGGGGGAGGCATGATTGAAGAGCTTCTGAAGATAGTATATATCTCCGGTCTTTTGGTAATAGTTCCATGCGAAGGTTTTCCGCATGGTCTGGGCACCGATGGAATTCAGGCCTACGGCCCGTCCGGCGGATCTGAATACCCGGTAAGCCTGCTCTCTGGTGAGCGGGGCCTCAGAGGACAGATGACCCCGGATCAGATATTCTTCGGGGGCCTTTCCCCGGATGAATTCGGCAATCACAGTCTGCAGCTCTTCCGGGACCCGAAATACGGTGGGCATCTGCCGGGCACCGATCCGAACGGTGATCTCCTCCTTTTTATTCACATCTTTCACCTTCAGCTGTAAAATGTCCTGAAGCTGAAGGCCGGTTCCAACGCCTATCTTAAACATAATATAGTATTTGATATCGACGTTTTTCAGGGCGGTTTCAAAATTGGCAAGTGTCTTTGCGTCCTTGATTGGAGAAACCCAATTCATAAAGTCAGCTCCTTCCTGATTGTGCTAGAAGTTGAAATCATCGAATTCTTCCGGCAGATCAGGATCGTCAAAGTGCTCCAGGCGGCGGCTGGCCGTACGGCGGGTGCCTCTGGAACCGGAAGATCGTCGATTTCTCTTGATTTGACTTGCCCGTCTCTTTCGTCTTCGTGTATTTGCCTGGTGTGTCTGGACGGCAAAAAGGGTCAAAAGGGTAATCAGCAGAAGCAGGATGACGGCGATGGCGCCGATGAGAATGTACTTTAAGATATTCTGCTGACTGCCTGGTTTTCGGGTGGCAGAGGTGCGGCTGTCATCTTCAGAGAGGCTGTCGGTGCCGGTGACGGCAGCGGACTGGACCTGAATCGGTTCCGCACGGTAGACGGCCGTTCCGAGGGAAACGGTCTCATAGTGATAGGTGACAGATATCAGTACAGAGGAATCCTCCGATTCCCTGACAGATACGGAAGGGGTAAGCGCTTCGAAGGGGACGCTGTCCGGAAGGACCACACAATTGGCTTCGGAGGGGAGCGCTTCTGCTGTATCCAGGTCAGAGCCGGGGGCAGCGTCTGCAGCCGCCTGGCGCACATCCGCAGGCAGAGCGGCGATGCTTTCCGGAAGGGACTCCGGGGAAAAATGATCCGTGCCGTAATCGAGGAGCGATGCGGTGTCCGGATAGGGAGTTCCGCTGGGACTTCTCATGAGAACACAGATCAGTTCCATGCCGTTTCGGGACGCACAGGTGACCAGCGTGTTCAGCGCATCGGTGGTATAACCGGTCTTTCCCGCAAAAACCGTAGCATCATAATACTGAGAGGTACGGTTGGTACAGATCATACTGTGATGGTTGTACATGGTTAACGTTCCGTCATTTTTGTTTGTCGGCGGAAGGTTATAGTTCACGGTTCCGGAGATTTCACGGAAGGCATCATAGGTAAGAACTTCCCGGGTGATCAGAGCCATATCGTGGGCTGTGGTGTAATGGTCCGGGTCGTGAAGGCCGTGAGGATTTACAAAATGGGTAGTGGTACAGCCAAGCTCGGCGGCCCGCTGGTTCATCATATCGGCGAATGCCTCGACAGAACCTGCGATATGCTCGGCAACGGCATTGGCACATTCGTTGGCTGATTCCAGCATAATGGCGTACAGACACTGCTCCATGGTCA
>JALERW010000123.1 GCA_022763925.1 Lachnospiraceae bacterium | reverse complement strand
CACCCCGCAAGCGTCTGATGTCTTACAGGGTGTTTGCTGTCTGTTATTCTATTTTATTCTGTTTATTTTTCCCGGGAGCTTCTCCTTCGTCTGCCATACACGCCTGTACCGATCACACCGAAGCCTCCTGCAAACAGCAGCCACATCTGCATTTCTGCCCGTTTTTATACCTTGAACCGGTAGCCGACACCCCAGATTGTCTCGATATACTGAGGCTTTGCCGTGTTGAACTCAATCTTCTCACGGATTTTCTTGATATGCACCGTCACAGTAGCAATATCCCCGATGGAATCCATATCCCAGATCTTCTTGAAAAGCTCTTCCTTCGTGAATACGTGGTTTGGATTCTGGGCAAGGAACGTCAGCAGGTCAAATTCCTTGGTGGTAAAATTCTTCTCTTCGTTATTCACCCATACACGCCGGGCAGTCTTGTCGATCTTAATTCCCCGGATCTCAATGACATCATTTTCCTGTGTGTTGCTTCCGATCAGGCGTTCATACCGGGAAAGATGTGCCTTAACCCGGGCTACCAGCTCGCTGGGGCTGAACGGCTTGGTCATATAATCATCCGCGCCCAGACCCAGGCCCCGGATCTTATCGATGTCATCCTTCTTCGCCGATACCATAATAATCGGCATATTCTTCACCTCACGGACACGCTTGCAGATCTCGAAGCCATCCGTTCCCGGCAGCATCAGATCCAGGATCAGAAGGTCATAGTCCTTCTCAAGAGCATCCTTCAGGCCGTCATCTCCATTATTCTGAATGGCAACCTCAAAGCCGCTGAGCTCCAGGTAATCCTTCTCAAGATCCGCAATGCTCTCCTCATCTTCCACAATCAGTATTTTACTCATTTACAGGCACCTCCTGATATTTTCTGAGCACGAAGAACATCGTGGTCCCCTCGCCTTCCCGGCTGGCAGCCCAGATCTTCCCTCCGTGATCTTCTATAATCTTCTTTACAATCGACAGGCCGATGCCGCTTCCTCCCCTGGAGGAATTCCTGGATGCATCTGCCCGGTAAAAACGATCAAAAATATACGGCACATCCTTCATGGCGATTCCCTTTCCGTTATCCGCGATCTCCACCTGGATAAAGTCTCCCACATCCTTGATCTCTATGCTGATATGCCCCTTCGGCTTATCCATATATTTTACGGAATTCCCGATAATATTGTCAATCACCCGTTTCAGCTGCTCCGCATCCGCGATCACAACGATGTCCGGATCCGTACGGTTCCGGTACGTAAATTCCATTCCCCGCTCTTCCAGGTCCATGCCCAGCTCCTCGGCACAGTCCTCAAAATAATCCTTCACATTAATCTTGCTGAAGGTATAAGGAATACGGTTCGTGTCTATCTTCGAATAAAATGTCAGCTCATTGATGAGGCGGTCCATATCGTTGGCCTTATTATAAATAGTGCGGATATAACGGTCCATCTTCTCCGGTGTGTCTGCCACCCCATCCATAATGCCCTCCACGTATCCCTTCACCGCCGTGATCGGAGTCTTCAGGTCATGAGAAATGTTGCTGATCAGTTCTTTGTTCTCCCTGTCAAACTGGATCTTTTCCTCCGTGGAAGCCCGAAGCCGCTGGCGCATCTCCTCGAAATCCGCACAGAGCTCGCTGATCTCATCGTGTCCCTGCACCTCCAGGCGGAAATCCAGATTCCCCTCCTTAATATTCTGCGTGGCAACCTTAAGCTTCCTCACGGGAGTAATCACCCCCCGGTAAATCCACGTGGTCAGGACTCCTCCGGTCATTACCAGGATCAGAAATATCATCACAAGGATATCCAGTGCAACCGTCTGCATCTGAGGCACCGCCTGTGCCGCGGATGTAACAAGAAAAATCGAGCCCTCGTCTCCGTTGGAAAGCACCACATCCACCTGCTTGATCATGGACTGAATGTCTCCGCCTATATAGACACAGCCGTCCACATCACTGCCGCCTTCCCCGTAATCCGGAAGACAGTCAAGAAGCTCCGGACGATCCATATTCTGACTGGTATAGACGATCTCATCATCACGGCGGGCAATGACATAGGAATATCTGCGTGCCAGCTCTTCATCCAGCTTTTTCAGAGAATCCTCTGTAAACAGAAGATCCGGATCCTCCTGAGCTTTGTTACACAGCGCCTCATGAATGGTCCTTGTATACCGCATCATAATCTGCGGTGTATTTGCAAGGCTTTCATAGGCCGGCAGATCAATTCCGAAATTTTCTTTCATCATTTTCATCTGATAATGGCTGA
The DNA here is from genome assembly GCA_022763925.1 of Lachnospiraceae bacterium. Classification (GTDB taxonomy): domain Bacteria; phylum Bacillota; class Clostridia; order Lachnospirales; family Lachnospiraceae; genus JAGTTR01. The sequence goes on along the minus strand of JALERW010000123.1, from coordinate 431 downwards.
AGCCCAGCGTGACAGCCGACATCAGAAGCATCGGAACGATAGCAATCAGCAGAAATGCAATAATCAGACGATTTTTCAGCTTCATACGGCTCCCTCCATGTTCAATGAAATTATTATAGCACAGCAATTGCGCTTTCACTATAAACAATTAACATAATTTATGAACTTTTTATAAAAGGGAAAGCAGGATGGGATGCCTCCCGGCGCTCCTCATCCTGCTTTCTTTTCCTGCATTTATATCGTACACTGCTTCTATTTCTCTATTCTATTCAGTTTTTCCTTCATACGGCTTCCCATAGGCCTCCCAGTGCACCCGGTCTTCCAGATACCGGTCGATAGGCTCTTTCTCCCTGGCCGCATAGCCGAGAGCCATCAGCCCCAGAGGCATCACATGCTCCGGAAGTGCAAAGATCTCCCGCACGCCATCCACA
>JALERW010000114.1 GCA_022763925.1 Lachnospiraceae bacterium | reverse complement strand
CTCCGAACACACGCCCCAGTCTCCCCATAAATTTTTCATATCTTCTGTGATCGATGTTTCCATAGGGAACCAGCGTTCCCCCGCAAGCGCATCGATATCTTTTGTAATGTCTGCCATTTTTCCTCTCCTTTATTTTTCCTTCATTCAGCATCGATTATATACGATTTTTTGGTGTTTTACCACAAAAAAATGAGATTATATGTATTTCCTTCGCCTGATATAATGAAAATAACAGACAGAATATCTTCCGGACAGATCATAAGGAGGATATACTATGGGAAAAACCTTTCAGGAACTGGATTTGAAAGACGCTTTTCTTTTGGGGGCAGCACTTCAGGATGCAGAAACCTGCCGGATGATCCTGGAAATCATTCTGGGAGAACCCATCGGAAAAATTTCTGTACACGCAGAAAACACCCTGCTCTTCAGCTCTGATTTCAGAAGCCTTCGCCTGGATATCTACGCCAGCGATGAAATGAAGGTGGATTACAATCTGGAAATGCAAAATGAAGACCGGCACAACCTTGCAAAGCGAAGCCGTTTTCATCAGACGCCTATGTCCAGAGTATTCCTGACAGCAGGGAGATCCAATTGATTCACCGGAAAATTGTTCAGCTCAAAAAGAGCAGAAAATGGGAGGGAATACATGACATTTGAAGAATTGATGCAGATATCTGCAGAAAAAGGAGAACAGGAAGGATTTCAGCGCGGCCTTCAGCAGGGGCTTCAACAGGGCGAGTCTCGGATACTCCGTTTAACCGCTCAAATGATCCAGCAGGAGAAGCTTCATCCGTTCCCCGCCTGCAGAATGATGAGATCTTTTTAGAAGAAATGCTCAAGAAGTATAATCTGTAATTTCTCCCCTCGGGCGATCGTCATCTACCGATTCTATATGCGAAAACCGGTGAATCGGCATTTTATGCCAATTCACCGGCGCTCATATCTTACAGTCAAACGTTCATTTATTCCAACAAAAGCATTATTTATAAAAGCTGTCTTTGGAAGAACTCTGTCTGCTTTTTATCTTTCCCTCTGCATTTTTCGTTTTAAAAAAAATATTTTCTTATTCGCTTGGCACACTCTCTCATCGCCATATCCGGATCTTTAAAAAAACCAGCTCCCCAAAGGCTGATAGAAAGCTCGCCTCCATAACCATGATCAGAAAGTGTCTGAAGTGCTTTTTCCGCAGCACCATTTCCTGTTCCTGGAACAGCGCAGCCCTCTGCGCACCCATCAGCCCAATGCACATACCCCACAGTACCAAACGTTTTGTAATAGTCCTCGACAGTTTCTCCATTCCCATCTGCCAGAACGGTATCCAGACACACCTTCACCTGTTTTGAATTCACAGCATCGATAAACCGCTTCAAATGCCCCAGATCTCGTACAAACAAAGTGGATGTCGCTCCCATCTCCTCCATATAGAGCATAACTCCCAGCTCTTCTGCGCGTTCTGCAATCATTTGAACAGCTTCCACAGCCCGCTTGAAATTATCCATACTCTGTGCGTCCACATATTCCCAGCCGGGAGCCAGAATCATTTTGTTTGTTCCCAGCTCCAGCGTATCCTCAAGATAAGCGTACATGATATCCATACTGTATCTTCGGACATAGGCAATAGGAGAAGCAATATTAATCGGATACTGGCGGCACTGCTCCGGGTGAAACATGGTAAGGATAAGTCCCCGGTCCTTCAGCATTCCCCGAATATTGCGAATTCTGGCAGTGCGTTCCTTCAGAGTATAATCGTCTATACAGAAATGGGGAGAAGCGCCCCAGAGCTCCACTCCCAAAAACCCATTGGCCGCAATAGAATCCAGACCATACTCCAGTGTGTGATGAAGATACGGAGCGGTCAGAACACTGAACCGTTCTATACTTAACTGCTTCATACCAGCTCTCCTCCGTCAAAATGCTTTCTTAAGGTTTCAATATTCGCCCGATAATGAGGCTCCGGATCAAGCTGATAGGCTCCATTTGCCATTTCCATGGTAATCAGACCTTTATAATTGTGTTTTCTCATGGCATTTAAATGCGCATCCAGATCCTGGAATCCGTCTCCCCATTTCATGTGGCCATAAGGACGGCCGTCATTTAAGTGCACGTGCGCCAGCTTATCTCCCATCAGCTCAAAATACTGCTCCATTGTTTCCCCTGCGTAAACAACCGGCACTGTGTCCACACAGCATTTCAGGTACGGAGAATCGATCTCTTTCACCAATCGGAACTGATCAAAACGATTGGTTGCAAGACAGGACTCCCGCTCATTCAGATTCTCATACATCAACACCACATCATATTTCTCTGCATGGCGTACCAGGCGCTCCACAGAATCCTTTCCGCATTTATAGCCTTCTGACATGGGAAGATTCCAATAAGGACGTCCGGGGCACAAAAGCATCTGAGGGCATTCCAGCTCAGCGGCTGCCTCTATAAACCGTTTATACTGTTCTACCGTCTTATTCCGGATATTTGTTTCCGGAGCCGCAATATTAACGGCATAAACATTTTCCTCCGGCATCAGCGAAGCCACCCGAAACCCCCTCTCTCTCAGCTTTTTCTTCATGGCCGGAGCGGGATTTTTTTCTGAATCATAAAAATGAAAATGATGGCTGCACCCATAAAGCTCCAGCTGGTGAATTCCCAACCGGTCCATGGAATCCAGAAAATAATCAAAGGAAAACCGCATATATACCATATTGGTCGCTGCGAGCTGCGACATTAACAACTCCGACATGGCACCTCCTAATCCCCGAAATACATTCTCAGATTTCGCATATTTCTCTTGTCATGATAGAAGGGATCTGCAAAATATCCCCGGTCGGTAAGCTCCTGACTGAACAATCCCTTATACCCGTTTTCCAGCATATCTTCCACATCTTTCCGCAAATTCCGGTTTCCGTCTCCCCATACATAGTGTCCATACGGATTGCAGTCCTGAAAATGGCTGTGAATAATATTCTCTGCACCAAAGGCATCAAACCAGTCCTGAATCGTTTCTCCTGCTACGGATATGGCCGTCAGGTCAATCATAGCCTTGAAATTCGGCTGATTCACCTCATCATACAAATGCCTGATCTGATCAAGACGGTAACCGATCAGAGATTCCTCCGGACGCAGCGATTCGCAGGCGATCATCATGTCATATTCCTTCGCAACTTCAGAAAGTCTCTGAAACATCTCCACTGCCCGTTTAAAGCCTTCCTCCTCCGGTTCATTCCAGTACCCCCATCCGGAATTGGCCTCCAGGATCTTCGCTCCAAGCTCTGCGCCGAACCTGATTCCGTTTGAGAAGAACCGAAAACAGCGCTCTTTAAGCTCCGGTTCTTTTGCTGCGAACTGATAACCGTAACAGCAGTTCTCCGGAGTGAAAACCGGACACTTAAGCCCTCTTTCCTCCAGTTTCCTGCGTATGGGCGCCGGATCCTGATAACCCTGATGGTCCATCCAGAGCCCCTGATGTGCTCCCAGCAGCTCTACATTTTTTATTCCCAGCTCCGCCTGACAGTCTAGGAAGTAATCCAGCGTGTAATTTCCATAATGAATATTCAATACCGACAGGCGGTCTGTTGTGGCCAGCTTCATGATTCTCCCTCCCTAAATAAAAAATGGCTCAAATGCGGCAATATTTCTCCGATCCGCTTCTCTGGGATCCGCAAAATACCGTCCATCTGTAATTTCCTGCCCAAGGTAGCCCTCATAATGGTAATCATTCATAAGCTGAAGGTAATCCTCCATAGGATGCAGTCCATCCCCCCATACCAAATGACCATACGGACGCCCATCCGGGAAATGCATATGCCTGATTTCACTGCCAAACGTCTCAAACCATTCCTTTACCGTCTCTCCTGCGACACCTGCCGCTGTCAGATCTAAGGCAGCCTTTACATTCGGATGATCTACAGCATCCAACAGTCGTCTCAGCTGCGGGAGATTTATAATCATCCGTGATTCCTCCGGACGCACCGTCTCCACGGCCAGGGTCACATCATTATCCGCTGCGATCGGGGCCAGCCTGCCCAATACCTGCACGGCCCGGTCAAATATTCTCTCCGGGTCCTCATTCCAGTCCCCGCCGCAGCAATTGGTCAGCATAATCTTCGCTCCCACCTCTCCTGCTGCCTTAATTCCATTGGTATAATAGCCCATGGCATGCTTCTGAGCAATCGGGTCGTGCGCACAGATCAGATAATTGTACATCGCACACTCAGGGGTGAACACGCCAATGTGAAGTCCATGATCCTCCACCTTCTTTTTCAGTTCTTTTGTATCCTGATATCCGTAATCATCCAGAAGGAAATGGGGCACTCCGCACCACATCTCGATCGTTTTAAAACCCAGCTCCTCCTGGCATTTCAGGAAATAATCAAAGGAATGGTACATATAATGGATTCCCATTCCCGCCAACTGCTCTCTGCGCAAATATGGCATATTTTTTCCTCCTTATGTAATCTGCATATACCTTACATCCTCCATAAAAGCTTAAAACAAACGGCATGGCACCAGGGCCATGCCGTCACAGCATTTCTTATCTGTTTTTACAGACTGCTTTCATGGAAAGAACGTTTACATATCCTTTGTTTCTTCAGCTGTCAGAGCATCCGCGTCAGAGCCATCGCTGAGCGGCTGCGCATTCAGGGCCTCTGTCATCATCTTGAGCTGGGTATCGTGATCCATGGTTGCAATAACTGCATCCACCTTTTCCTTCAGCACGGTGTTGCCCTTTGCCATCGGGATACCTGCACAAAGTGCAGACAGTTCCACATCAAAGCCTTTTCCATCTTCAAATGTTACATAAGTCAGGTCCGGATTAGACATGCAGCCGGACTGCGCCTCTGTAAGGCCGGTGATGATTGCATCAACCTTTCCGGAATCTACTGCTACAAACAGCTCAGACATCTCTCCAAGACCAGGCTCTTCCTGTACATCCGGGATCTGCTGTACCAGCGGCATCCAGATGGAAACAAGCTGAGAAGTAACCTTTGCGCCTGCAAAGTCATCAATGCTGGTCGCATCTGCATATTTACTGTCTTTACGGCAGACCATTACGCATCCATTATTCCAATAATAATCAGAGAAATCAACGGACTGAAGTCTCTCCTCGGTTACACCCAGGGTAGAAATACAGCAATCCAGCTTTCCGGATACAACACCCGGAATCAGTCCATCCCAGTCGGTCTTGATGATCTTCAGATTCCAGCCGTAGGTATCACAGATCTTGCGGGCCACCTGAACGTCATAACCGCATACATACTGATCCGTTCCATCGATCGGCCATGCTCCGTTGGAATCATCGTCCTGCGTCCAGCCAAACGGTGCTGCTCCACAGTTCATTCCGACGCGAAGCGTATAGCCTTCCGGATACGGATCTTCCGCTTCAGCGTCTTCTGCAGCAGCTTCCTCCTCTGCTGCTTCCTCAGCCGGCTCTGCTGCAGCTTCTTCTTTGCTTCCGCAGGCAGCCAGTCCCATCGTCATTGCTGCAACAAGCAGTACACATAAGAGTTTTTTGATTTTTTTCATTTTTTTCCACCTCTCTGTTTTTTATTAGCACCCTGGATTTCCCAGGAAATACTACTGTTTAAAGTCTGTGCATCAAATCACAGGTATTTTTATACAATTCCTCATAGAGTTCCTGATATTTCTGATAGAACTTATGCCTTTCCGGATCCGGCATCACGGTTTTCGTGCGGGGCATCGCTTCCTTAAGCTCATAAAAATCCTTCAAAAGTCCGCAGCCGATCGCTGCCATACACGCCGCTCCATAGCCGGCCGTCTGCCACTTTTCTGCTACTTTTACCGGTTTTCCAGTCACATCTGCTACGATCTGCATCCATACCGGATTTTGGGTTCCACCGCCGGCAATAATTAATTCGTCGGGTACAAGTCCATGTGCTGCAAATAATTTCATATGAGAACCAACACTGTAAGCGACTGCTTCAAGAGCCGCCCGGTTGATTTCAGCCCGTCCATGATTTCCATTCAGGCCGAAAATCACTCCCTTTGCCAGCGGATCGTGAATCGGGCTCCGCTCCCCGTAAAGATACGGAAGAACAATTATCCCGCCGCTTCCCGCTTCCACTTCGGCAGCATCCTGTACCATGATCGTGTACGCATCCGGTCCGCCGTTCTTCTCTCTTTCCGCTTCTTCTTTATAAAATACGTCCCTCACCCATTTGGTCAGAGTTCCCGCACAGTTGGTTCCTCCGGTCACTGCAAAGCTTCCCGGTATCGTATAGGGGCCGCTCCCCGGAAATCTGTCCTCAATACAGGCATCCATCTGCCGATCTGTACAGTAGATATAAAACATGGTAGACCCGAACTGCATAAACAGCGTTCCGGGACTCACAAGCCCTCCTGCAATAGACTCTGAGGTGGAATCTCCGGTTCCCACAATCACTGGAGTCCCCTCCTTCAGTCCACATTCTGCAGCCGCTTCTTTTGTCACGCCGCCAGCCACATCAATAACATCGGCACAGACTGCCATCTGATCCGCTCTGCAGAAAATCGGTCCGTCCTTTTCATTGTAGCTCCCATCCATGCGATAGATCGGACGAAAAGCTCCTTTGGCAAGATAACTGTCAATCAAATATTTCCCGGTAAGCTTGGCTGTCATATAGGATGAACCGGTAAGGAATTTAAACGTTTTATTATATATCTCAGGTTCATTATCGCGGATCCATAAGATCTTTGTGGAAATATCATCAGATTTTGGCCGGTGTCCGAACATCTCAATGACTCTTTCCTCTCCAAATTCTCTGTAAAGATTCCGGATCTGGTCCTCAGCCCGGGCATCTATACCGTAAAGAATAGCTTTTCTTAAGGGATGACAGTTTTCATCCACCGGTATACAGTCGCAGCCCATGACATCGACACCCACACCTATGATATTCTCCGGGCCAATACCTGCCTTTTTCATAAGGCCCTTTGTGACTTCACAGAAATCACTCCACCATACGCCCTCTGCATCCATTTCAAAATAATTGGGTCTGGGATTTTCCATCTGATGGGGAACCGAATATTCCGCAACCGGCCGATAATTCATATCTACAAGAATCCCCTTGGTCTCATGGGTTCCCACATCTACACCAAGCAGCAATTTTTTCATGATGCCCTCCTTACCGGTCACCGCGCGACTTTTTAACTACTTCCATGAAAGACTTCACTTTATTTATATCCACCCGGCCGTCAGCCCCTTTGAAAGCCGTTCCCACGCAACCACCGTCAGCGATCGTAAGAATACGCTCGATCGTGTCCTGTCTGCACCCTGTATTGCAGAATACCGGAACATGTTTCGGTGCAGCCAGCTCGCAGACCTGTTTCAGAAAATCCCAGCTGGCTTCCTGTCCTGCTCCCGGCCCGGAAACACAGAAAGCTCCCACATGACCTCCCAGACTAATCCCATCAATAACTGCCTTGATGGGCATATCAGCAAGCCGGACATCTCCCTCCGGATTTACCTTGCACAAAAGCTGAAGATCCGGGCGTCCCAGCGCATATTTCAGCCGGACATTTTCTCCCCAGTCTGCCACATGCACCCCATACGTTCCGGTAAAAGCACCGGAAAACGCACTGCGTCCAAAGCTCGCTCCGGTAGCGGCAGCCATCCGGATGGTCTCTGCCGGATTTAATACCACATTTGTTCCGAAAGGAACCCGAATATCCTTCCTGATTGCCCCGATCACACAGGTCATAGCCATCAGAGTCTCAGTCCTCGTGACATCCGACATCGGAAAGCTGAATTCATTCGCGATCAGAACACCATCCACTCCGCCGTCCTGCAGAGCATTCAGATCCGATGCCGCATGTGCAATAACAGTATCCAGCGAACCGCAGAAACCCGGATCACCCGGTAGCGGATCCAGATGTAATAGTGCAATTATCGGTTTCTCTGTGCCAAACATTTCTTTTGTCCACATAATTTAAATATCTCCCTTTTTAATCCCTGATTTTAGCGATAACGGCTCAAAAATTCTTTAGTTCTTTCCTTTTGCGGGTGATTAAACACCTGATCCGGCGTCCCTTCTTCCACAATAACACCCGAATCCATAAATACGACCCGGCTGGAAATCTCTTTCGCGAACATCATTTCATGCGTGACGATAACCATCGTCATACCATCCTCCGCCAGAGAACGGATAACCTCCAGAACCTCACCAACCATTTCGGGATCCAGCGCTGATGTCGGTTCATCAAAAAGCAGAAGCTCCGGTTTCATGCAAAGTGCCCGGGCAATCGCAACGCGCTGTTTCTGGCCTCCGGAAAGCTGGGCCGGACGCGCATTTATATAAGCACTCATTCCAACCTGCTTTAAATATTTTCTGGCCAGTTTTTCAGCGTCTTCCTTACTTCCTTTATTTACAATCTCAACACCCACCATGCAGTTTTTCAGTACATTCATGTTCGCAAACAGATTGAATGACTGGAATACCATACCTACCTTCGCACGAAATCTGTTTTTATCTTTTGGCCGGTAAGATACCTTTTCACCTTTAAAAAGAATCTCTCCATCAGAAGGATCCTCAAGCATGTTGATGCATCTCAGAAGCGTTGATTTACCGGATCCGGAAGAGCCGATAATGCTCACGACCTCTCCCTTCTTCACACTGAAGTGTATGTCTTTCAATACCTCGTGGGTTCCAAAGCTTTTTCTTAAATGATTTACCTGTAAAATTGTATCTTCTGCCATTACTCGTTCACCTCTTCCTCCGCGATCAGCTCATAATTGCTTGAGCCCGCCAGGTGTTTTTCAACCAGCTTCAAAATGCGGGATATTGTAAATGTGCAAATGAAATAAATTGCGCAGACGATGCAGTAGGTCTCGAAGAACTTATAATAGGTTCCTGTAACAGTACGGGCTGTAAAGTAGAGCTCTGTTACTGCAATTACATTCAGCACAGAAGTATCCTTGATAGCAGATACAAACGTATTTCCTATCTGCGGGATCAGATTCCGAAAAGCCTGCGGAATAATCACATGAAGCATGATCTGAAGATAGCTCATACCGATTGCCTGTCCGCCTTCCATCTGTCCCGGATCGATACCGCCGATCGCTCCGCGTACCGACTCAGAAAAATAAGCCCCAATGTGAATTGTCAGTGTAAGAATACCTGCCGAAAATGAAGGGATATCCAACCCCCAGATGGCCATGCTTCCATAATAGATAACCGTAGCCTGAACCATCATGGGTGTTCCTCTGATCACTTCAACATAGACCGCGATAAATGCCTTCAGAACTCTCAGCACAGTCTGTGAAATGACCGAAGAATGCCTGTCTATTTTTACACTTCTGATGATTCCGACAGCAAATCCGATCAGACAGCCTAAGATTGTACCAAGTGTTGCCAGCTGCAGTGTTACTCCAAGTCCCCGAATAAAATCAGGTCCGTACTTTTCCACGAGAAAAAATACCCATCCGAAAAAGGTTGTAGGAAAATTCATTGTATCATTCCTTCCATGTTTTCATTTACGTTTCAATTTATATCAATATTATCACAACTTATTGCAATTTTCAATTGTAATTTGCAGCTTATTACATTTTTTTGAATTAATTTAAATGTATTTTGTTGTATTTTGTCATCATTTGCCAACTTTCGAAAACACAGCAAAAAAATACTCCAGAACCGGTTTTCCTGTTCTGAAGTATTCTTTCACTCTCCCAAAAACATTTACAATTAAACGACCTGAATGTTCAGTCCTGCCTCCCGAAACCTTTCAATGACCTCCGGATCTGTACCCGAATCCGTAATCAACAGATCAATCCCCTCCAGTCCATGAATACTGATAAAACCTCTGTTTTCGAATTTACTGTGGTCGCAAAGAAGAATCGTTTTATCAGAATTATTGATCATCTTCTGCTTCAGATTCACATCATTTGTATTAAATCCCATGATGCCCTTCTGAAGATCCACCGAGTCCGCTCCGATAAATGCAATATGTGCATTCATCTGATCCAGATAGTTTTCCGCAAAAGTCCCATGGCACGCCATCTGTCCGGTCCTGAGCTTACCTCCCAAAATAAAAACATCTGCGCATTCCAGATTGTTAAGATCATTAATATAGCTAAGATCATAGGTTACAATTGAGATCGGATAATTCTTGGGGATCAGTCGGATCAGCGCTCCTACAGTAGAGCCTGAGTCAAACATATAAAAGGAATCAGGCCGGATATATTCAAAAGCCGCCTGGGCAATACGCCTCTTTTCTTCCTGATTAATATGGCTTCGAAGCTGAAGCGAAGGCTCACTGTCCTGCTTCTTGCTGCAGAAAATAATCCCTCCACGAGTTTTTTCCACGAGTCCCTGTGCTGCCAGCTCTTCTACGTCCCTCCGGACAGTCGCCACCGAGACCCCCAGACGCTTTGCCAGTGCCTCCAGCGTCACTATATCCATTTCATTTGATAAACTGATAATCGAATTAAAGCGCTCTGCACGAATCATGCCATCCTACCTCATTCTCCCTTTTTTTAACCTCCAATTATAACTTTTCAAAACTGTGCGCAAAAAGCTTTCTCTTTTTATCATTTTATCGCTTAAAAGTGAAAAATTGCTTGCAACACTGTTTTTCGCATAAATATCGGCATTTTCTCTGTACTTAATTATATCATCTTTCTCCGATAATGCAAGCTTTTCTTCTTTTTAATTGCAAATCTTTTCATTATTTTTCATTTTATGAAATATTTTTTACCTGTTTTGATTTATTTTGAATTCTTTTCAATCGTTACAAGACCAATTCCAATACAGTTAATGAGCAGACTGACCAGAAGCGGTACCGAGGCAAGCGATTCCTTCAAAAGCAATCCCGATGTAAGAGTTCCGAAAACCGGAAGCAGAAGCGTAAAAATAACCACTTTACTGATACTGTTATACTTGTACATCTGATTGGAGATAACAAGCGTCACCGCCGTAGAAAGAATAATAGCGACTGTAGAACCTATTGCCTTCTGTGGCACTCCGCTTTCCATATGAAGGCTTCCTCCCCCAAGAGTTCCCAGCAGCAAAAGGAGCACTCCTCCCAGAAAGGTCTGCATACATCCGATATACACAGCATTTTTTCCCTGAGAAATATATTTCAGATAAACCGCCCCCAGAGTACCGGCTGCCTCTGCAGCAATGATCATCAGACTTCCGAATAGCGAAAAAACCATCCCGGATCTTACATCGTGGATATTCAGAATGATAACCGCAAGCATTCCAAGAATGCAGCCCGCCATTTTTCTTATTGTCATTTTATCTTCTCTGAAAACCAGGCTGGAAAACAAAATTCCCAGAAAAGCCCCTGAGCTTGCGAGGATGGAAGCCACAACTCCCTGCGTATTCGCTGTTCCTACATACAAAAAAATGTACTGCAGCACAGACATAATCAGACTCAGCTTTACGATCTGCCAAAATTCCGCAGCTGAACCCGGAAAAACAGACATCCCCTTTATCCTGCAAAAGGCAAGTCCCAGCGCTCCTCCCAAAAACAGCCGGACCCCGGCAAATGAAATCATTTCAAACACATCATCTGTTCCGATATGGAACCCCTCGTAGCCCATTTTTGTTAGCGGCACACACACTGCCCACAGAAAATACAACACAAAAATCAACAGATAAAAATTTCCTTTGTTCGTATAAAATCGCCTTTCCCGCTCTTCCTGACAGCTGTTCATTTGTTTTTCCATTCCGTGCTTCACTCCATATTTGAAATATATTAAAAAAAAGTCAAATAGATTCTATCATTTGTTTCATATTGCGTCAATATTTTTCATATTATTTCATTCTGAACAAACAAAAAAGCTGTTCCCTTTTTCAAAAGGGAACAGCCCCGTATTCTCCCTATTCGGGTATTTTTCTAGTTAAAGTAGTCCAGCTCCACCCGGATCTTATCCAGATGCCAGATATCATCCACATATTCCTGAATGGTCCGGTCAGAGGTGAACTTGCCGCTGCAGGCCATATTCATCATGGCGCTTCTTGCCCAGCCCTTCTCATCGCGGTATGCTGCCTCCACCTTCTTATGCGCCTCCGCATAGGAACGGAAGTCCTTGAGG
>JALERW010000100.1 GCA_022763925.1 Lachnospiraceae bacterium | reverse complement strand
CTTACCAGGTACGGGAATTCAGCTGTTTGAACTGCGCAACCGTAGAAACATGAGAATTCATACCGCCATCCACATTGATGATCTGACCGGTAACATACTCGCTCTCATCGGATGCAAAGTATACACATGCATGTCCGATATCCTCCGGGCATCCATAACGGTTTACCATGATGTTGCTCAGGAAAATATCCTTCAGAGCCTGGGGTACATAAGCCTCGTTCTGAGGAGTAACGATAAGGCCCGGACGAACACAGTTGCAGCGGATATTATCTTTACCAAACTGAAGAGCTGTGTACTGAGTCAGAATATCCACGCCGGCCTTTGCACAGGCGTAAGCGGTGGAGCCCAGATCTCCGGAGCAGGAAGCCATGGAGCCAATATTAATGATGGAACCGCTGCCATTCTTCTTCATGTAAGGAAGCACGCACTGGGTTGCAAAGAACGTTCCGCGCACATCGCTCTGGAAAATAGCGTCCCACATCTCCAGGGTAAGTTCATCCACACGTCCATCCTTCAGGCCAACATTTGCGGCATTATTTACAAGGATATCGATCTTCCCGTACTTCTCAGCAGTATCCGCAAACAGCTTTTCGATACTCTCGGTAACGGTCATATCCATGAAATGATAAGATGCCTCTCCGCCTTCTGCCACAATGCTGTCCACAACTGCCTGTCCCTTTTCCTGTCTGCGTCCGCAGATTACGACTTTTGCCCCCTCAGCAGCAAACAGTCTGGCGATTCCGATTCCGATTCCGCTTGTGGATCCGGTTACAATTGCAACTTTCCCTTTTAATCTGTCCATAATAAAATCCTCCTATATTTCTATCCGTCCCCCCTCATTTGGCAGAGTACGGATTTTTTCCCATTTGTGAATATTCTGTGAATTATAAAAGAACTATATTACATTGTTAAAAAAAAGTCAATATAAAAATATAACAAATTATATGAATTTTTTTGTTAATAATGTAACGTTGTGGATAATATGAATATAATAGGGCATTTTTCCGAAAAAAGTACTGCTATTCTACTGAAAAAAAACTGCCGTATCAGATAGTTCACACCTGATACGGCAATCTCGTTTTATAAATGGTCTGGATGATAAAAATGGTTCTTTTTCAGCAAAATGTCTTTTTATAGACAAACTCTCTTTTCTTAGAAATGCAGCTCCGTACGCTGGATCAGATCCTTCTGCAGTGCCTTTCCAAGCTCTACGAAATACGCGCTGTAACCGGCCACACGAACCAGCATATCCTTGTAATCCTCCGGCTTCTTCTGTGCTGCACGCATGGTAGCCGAGCTCATAATGTTGAACTGAATATGCATGGGCTTCTTGGAAAGATACTCGTCGATGAAGCTTACCAGATTATCTCTTCCTTCCACGCCGGCAACCGCCTCCTGAGGGAATTTCACATTCAGCAGTGTGCCATTGGTCGCCAGGCTGTGATCCACCTTGGCAACGGAATTTGCCAGAGCCGTAGGACCGTAAATATCATGCGCCCCTGCGTCCGTATGTACCGGACCCATGTTATCGGAAATAGCCTCTCCGGCTTTCCGGCCGTCCAGGGAAGCATTGGTATTCAGTCCCATACCAACATTCGCGCTTACGGAATAAACACCCGGAGTGAAGCTGCCTCCGCGGGGAGTCGGTCTTCCGCTTAAGTTTCTGCAATAGCACTCAAACATGAATTTGAAAAGCTCATCTGCATAGTCATCATCATTTCCATAGTGATGAACCTTAGGGCTGTTCACCAGTGCATACAGCACCTCATGACCTTCCCAGTTGTCCTTTACTGCCTGCAGAAGCTCTGCTCCCGTGTAGCGCTTCTCCTCAAATACCAGCTGCTTGATGGCTGCCAGTGTATCTGCACAGGTGGCAAGACCGCTGGCCTGAGGTCCGATGCCGTTATATTTTGCACCGCCGGCAGAAATATCCTTACCGGAGGTAAAGGTATCCTCAAAGAAAGCAGACACATACGGAAGAGGCTTGCGTGCTCTGTGCGCCTTATCCACAATATTCATCGTGCCGCACATCTGGTCTGCCCAGTATTTAAACTGCTTATCCACACTCTCCAGCACTTCGTCAAAGCTCTGATAGGTCTCAAGGCTTCCGGTATCCGGTCCCAGATGTTCTCCCAGGGCACCGCATTTCTCCCATCTTACGCAGTGCGGGCCGCAGTCCAGGCAGCGTCCGCCGTTTAATACCATCTCCATGAATTTCACGGTGTTGATGTAGGAGCCGTCATGCCAGCCGTACTCCTTGCCCGGAAGATTGGGCTCTACACAGCCTACAACGGCATAATCTCTTGCCTCTTCCAGAGACATGCCTTTTCTCATCATTGCCTTGATGGTGGGCTCATCATTGAAAATCTTGGGGTGACCATAACCGGCGCGGATACATTCCACGGTCTTTACCTTCACCTCATAGGGGGTATTCTCATGCATACGAACAAGAAGCCACGGGCACATCATACGGGTATGTACGGAAGCATCCAGAAGCATCATGGTCAGATCATTGGTCACATCATTTCCTTCTCTGTCCACGCCGCCGATGGTAAGGCACTCGCCGCCGAAGCCGCGTCCCTGACGAACCTTTGCAGTTCCGCCGTCACGCACCTTGGTCGGGTTGTTCATCTTCACATAGGTAACCTCCAGAAGCTCCTGCGCGAACTCCTTGCTGATGGTTCCGTTCTTCATATCCGCCTCATAATACGGATACAGCCACTGATCCATCCGGCCATAGGATACCGAGTGGCCATTGCTCTCGATCAGGGTAAGGGTGGTTGCATAGTTAAACAGCTGCAGCGCCTGCCAGAATGTCTTTGCCGGTCCGCCTGCCACCTGACGGCTGTTCTCTGCCATCATCAGCAGCTCTTCCTTTCTCTTGGGATCCTGCTCAGCAGCAGCTTTCTCTTCTGCCAGGGCAGCATAGCGAAGGATATATTTCTTCGCTGCCTCATGACAGATGATGACAGCCTCATAGAAATCTCTCTTCTCTGCATAGTCCGGATCTACCTTGTCAATCCCGGAAAGACCTTCCCGGGCTTTTGCGATCATTCCGTCAAAGCCTTCCCGGAGGATTCTTGCATAGTCCATAACGAAATGGCCTACTCCGCCGTAATGATAAAGGTTCGTCTGGAAAATCTTCTTTCCGGTCTGGGAGCCCTTGGTCATCTCATCATCCAGAGATGCATTTGCCAGATCCTCCACGGTCTTGCCTTTCCAGTACTGGCACAGATCAATAAACTCCTGACGGTCTTCCTCACTCACAAAATAGTACTGATCATGCTCACGCTCCTCAAAGGGCTCATGCAGAACCTCGTGAAGCATCCAGTTCACGGAAAACTCCGGATACTGGGGGGATGCCTTTGCCGGTGCCGCGATCTCTCCGAGAATCAGATCATCGTCATAGATTTCCAGGGTGGCATTCATCAGGATCTTCTCAAATGCTTTTGCACAGCGGATAATCGCCGTACAATTCTCATTCTCCTTATATGCCTCCGTCACATTCCGGAAACGCTCATTGTCGATATTGTACGGTCTGTCCAGGAATGTCTTTCTCAGACGGTTCACCCGCGGGTACGGGGACCAGTCCTCGTGGCCCACCTTATAGCCAAGGCTGTAGGTCTGGTCGTAAGGCTCAAGACCCACCGCACAGCAATGTACCTGATCATGCTCGTTTTCCATCATAAATCCCATGTTGCAATTCCTCCTTCATCCATTTCCATTTATTATTTGCTTTATTTATGTTCCTGTTTTCTTCCGTTACTCTTTTTCTTTCGTTCCAACCACACAGTGAATTCCCCGGCTGTTGAAATACTCCGCGATCTCCCCGACATGCTTCTGAAAGGAGCGTCTGTTTACCTTTATGTCCTCCATTCCGTAGGGCATTCCCAGGGACTCATATTTTTCCACACCCAGCCTCATAAAGCTTAAAAGCTGCAGGGTACGAACCTTTTCACCAAGCTCCTCCAGGATGAAATCGGCAGTGGCTTTGATATTGTCCATGTCATCATTTACCTGGGGAATCACCGGAATCCGCAGCACCATTTCATACCCTTCTTTTGCAAGACGCTTCAGATTCTTCAGAATCTTCGTGTTCGGCACTCCCGTATATTTCTTATGGATTTTGGAATCCATATGCTTGATATCTGAAATCAGAAGATCCGTATGGGGAAGCACCTTCTGGATTTCCTTCCAGTCCATACAGAACGTGGATTCACAGCAGGTATGTATGCCCTCCGCATGACAGGCCTCAAAAAGCTCCGCCACAAAATCGCTCTGCAGCAGCGGTTCTCCGCCGGATACCGTCACGCCTCCTCCGGAACGATCATAATACCCCTTATCCTTCCGGATGATCTGCATGCATTCCTCCACGGTCATCCATTTGCCCCACTGCTTTACCGCCTCCGACGGACAGACCTTCTCACACTCCATACAGTTCGTACAGCGGCTACGGTCAATGGAAACCAGCTTTCCGCGATAGAAATTCAGAACCCCTTCCTCCGGGCAGGCGCTCTCGCATACGCCGCATTTTTTATGGGAAATACATTTCTTTCTGTACACTCCCGGCTCAATGAAAGCATTCTGACTTTCCGGATTGCTGCACCACAGGCATCGCAGGGGACATCCTTTCAGAAACAGCTCGGTACGCATTCCCGGTCCGTCATGAATCGTAAATCGCTGAACATTAAAAATATTTCCCTTCTGTGACACGGCAACCTCCCTGAATTTTCCCCATTTATTGCTTATTCTCACGCTCGTTCATCTTACATGTTAAAAATATCACAAAACAGAATCAAAAAAAATCAGCCACCCTTCCTATTTCATCTAGGTAATTCTACCTATATTCCGATAGGGCGGCTGAACACATAAAATCCAGTCTATTTTTTCATCAGCTGGTACAGCTGATAGCGGTTCTTCACACCGCATTTGGAAAAGATATTCTGCACATGATTCTTGATCGTATGATAGCTTACCACCAGTTCATCGGCGGCCGCCTGATAAGTAAGCCCCGCACAGAGCAGCTCCGCCACCTTTTCCTCTGTCGGAGTCAAAGAAACAGAAAACTTCGGCCCGCCCGAAGCGGCCGCAGCAACAGCCTCCTGGGACAGAGTGATCCAGTGATAGCGGTCTATGATCCCGTGCTGGTAGGTCTGTTCATATGTATATATCTTAAAAATATAACCCTTGATCACCCGGGTCTGTACATGATCAATACTGCTGGTCTCTCCCAGAAGAAACGGAAGCCAGGGACACGGCTCCTGGGTAATCAGCTGATCCTTAATAGAGCTTCCCAGAATCTTTGTCAGATAGTCAAGGGCTGTCTGATTGTATCCCAGAATATGCATATTATCATCGGTGATCAGATAGGCATTTTCATGGGAAGAAATGATCTCATCCTGAATCGTGGAAATGATCTTCACCTGCTCATGCCGCTTGAAATTCTTATAGGCATGGGCCACATATACATAGATCTTCTTCAGTTCCTCGATCTCCCGGTCCGTGAAATCTCCCTCTTCCATACTCTTATAACAGAAAATATGAATGTAGGCATTGGTTCCGAAGGGAAGAATCACACTGTAGTGAGCGCCAAAGTTCTCCTCCAGGAAACGGGCATAGGAGGAATTGTCGTACACATCCTGCCCGATCACATCCGATGCCCGGTAAATGAGCGGATTCACATTCGTGTATGTCAGACGTGCCTTCACCGCATCCTGATAAATCACACGGCTGACCACATCCTCCGAGGCAAATCGGGTATAAGGATGCTCCGGACTGCTGAGCAGCACACCATTGCGGTCAGTCCAGGAAAGAAAATTGCCCTCCTGATCAAAACAGGAGATCAGTACATTTCGAAGACCAAAATTCCGATCCAGCGAATCCAGCAGCACATGGCTGAAAAACTGCCGGGCAGAAACCTGCCGATCAGACATTTCCGAAAGAAAATTCATCTGGTCCGCATCCTTAAAATTCATAGCTCTACATCCTTTCCCGCACTGATTTCGGTGCCCTTTCCGGCCGGTGTCAGCTGACGCCATCCGATGTCTCTATTATAATATTGCTCCCGGTCAAATGCAAGGCAGAATCATATCCGCAGGCTCCTTTCTGACCGTCTTTACCCGATACCCGGCAGCCTCAATCGCAGCTCTTAATTTTTCCTCCTCCAAAGGCTGCTCCGAAAGAATCTCCGTCCTTCCCTTTGCATGAGAGGAGGTGACCTTCTTCACCGTAAATGCCCTGCGGACCGCATCGTTTACATGAGCCTCGCACATACCGCATGCCATACCGTCTATTTCCAGTATCATCCTTACCATTTCAAAAACCTCAATTAGCGAAAACTAACTCATAACTATAATAGCGCGGCTCAGCTTTCCTGTCAATCCGAACGGAGCCGCTTTTTACATACATTTATATTCAGAACCCGCGCATGCTGATCGTGTGCTCCGTCATACAGCCGATGGGAAACGGAAATCACCGTTCTGTTTCGCGAAGCTGCCCGGAGGGCTGACAATACCATTTTTTCGGTCTGGGAATCCAGATTCGCAGTAATTTCGTCCAGCAGCAGAATTCTGGGATTTAAAACCACCGCACGGGCAATGGAAAGAAGCTGAAACTGTCCCTGAGAAAACAGATTTTCTGTACAGAGCGTATGGATACCGTCCGGAAGCTTCTCCACCGTTTCTTTCAGGCCCACCAGGTCAAGAGCCTGCCGGATCTGAGTATCCGTCACCTGGGAATCAAACAGAGATACCTGATCGGCAACTGTGCCGGAGACCAGCCGAAACTGCTGCTCCACATAACCGAACCAGCGGCGCTTTTCGTTTTCCGGAATCGTGTCCGGTTTCCTTCCAAACACACGCACCTCCCCCTGCTGCGGCTGATACAGGCCCGCAATCAGCTTGATCAGCGTACTCTTTCCCGCCCCGGTTCGTCCGGCCAGAAGAATGGATTCTCCATTCCGGACCGTTAAGCAGAAGCTGTGAAAAATCTCCTGGTCCCGGTCATGGTAACGAAAGCTCATATCGGATACCCGAACAGCAGCCGTGTCATCCATTCTCTGATCCGTTCCTTTTTTCTGTTCCTTCTCTTTTAAAAATTCGTTGATCCGCCGCACTCCGGCCACCGCCGACTGCACATTTTGAATTTCCATGCCGATGCTCTCAAGGGGACCGAAGAAATTGCCTACATAGGCAATCATCGCTGCTGCCGTGCCCGCTGACATTCCAAAAAACAGCTGTACTGCACCGCTCTGAGCCGATGCCGCCATCACAATGCCGATCAGCAGGGAACTGATGGATACCACAATCGGCGAATAGACCGCGTCATAGAAATTGGAGCGCTCCTGGGCCCGGTAGCTCTGTTCAATGGTATCTCCGTAACGCTCCAGCATATAGGGTTCCTGCTGAAGAACCCGAATGGTCCGCATATTGTTCAGCGTTTCCGGAATCTGCTGGTTCGTACGCCCCACAGCGACCCGGTTTTCCATCTGAGCTTTCAGCATTTTCTTCTGAAACTGACGGGTCATCCCAAAAAGCATCGGCGTCGCCAGAAGCAGCAGAAGGCCCAGTCCGGTACTTTTTGTAAAGATAATGACCAGAATACTGACCAGCTTACACAGGTCAGCCGCCATACTGATAATCCCGGAGGTGAACAAATTGTCCACGGTATTCACATCATTGACAAAACGGGAGGCTGTCACCCCCGGCTCCCGCTCAATAAAATAAGAAGCCGGAAGGAGTTTCAGTTTCTCGCTCATGGCAGAGCGAATCTGATGGGTCACCTCCTGCCCGAAGGCTGTAATCAGGCTTTCCTTTGCCGCATCCAGCAACCCGGACACAGCTGTAATCCCAAAGTATCCCACTGCCACGGAAAGCAGAATCTGCTCTCCCGCTGTCAGGGTATCTACAATTTTCTCCAGCACGAGAGGAGGGAGAATCGTAAAGCCAATGGAAAATACAATGGTCAGAATCAGCAGCGCGCTCAGCACCCGACGGTTCCGGATCGTTCTCCCAATGATCCGCGCAACAGAGGCTTCAGTTTTCATCCGGCGCATCCTCCTTTCTCTGGGCTTCATAGAGCACCCGGTAATGGACGTTTTCTCTCATCAGGCCTTCGTGACTGCCGACAGATACTCTTCCGTTTTCCATCCAGAGCACCTGATCCATCTGCGGAAACAGAGAAAGCCTGTGAGAAATCAGCAGCACCACACAATCCCGGGTCAGGCGCCGGAGGTTTTCAAATATTCGCACCTCTGTCTCCATGTCCACGGCAGAAAAGGGATCATCCAGAACCATCAGCGGCTTTCTGTGATAGAGCGTTCGTGCCAGTGCGATTCGTTCCTGCTGCCCTCCGGAAAGACGAACACCTCCGCTGCCGATGTTCGTATGAATTCCTTCCGGGAGTGCAGACACCTCCTGTTCGATACAGACGGTACAAAGAACCGGGCCAATATCACCCGGCTTCCCGAGGCAGATATTTTCCTCTATGGTACCATCAAACAGCTCCGGTTGATGACCAAGATATCCGACACAGGCTTCATATCTTTCCCCGTGATTGGAAAAAATGATATTTCCAAGAGAAATCTCCCCCTGGTATGGAAGCGCTCCGATCATAAGCTTCCCAAGCGTTGATTTGCCGCAGGCAATCTTTCCGGTAATTCCGATGATCTCTCCAGGTCCTGCCTGAAATGTCACGCCCTCAAAAAGTGTCTCCTGTCCGGGATATGCGAAGGCCACGTTCCGGACAGAAAGATCCGGCAGGGGAAGAGCACCGGGCAGAGGCCCCTCCTTTGCAGCCGCCAGATAAGGCCGGATGCGTTTCCAGGATACCCGGGCCTTCTGAACCGCGTTGAACAGCTTTGCTGCTTTGGAAGATTTCAGCGCCAGCTTTTGATAACAGGAGAAAAAGGTGGTAAAAGTGGCAATGTTCCAGGCACACCATCCCGTACCGAACACATTTTTACCGCCGAACCAGATGATGACAATGGCTCCCAGCATGGAAATCACCTGGTAAATCGGCTGCATGGCATTTTCCCAGATGTTGGCCAGGACAGCCTTTCTTTCATAGTCGGTCAGATTCTCCTCATAAGCTGCATTCCGGCAGCTCTCCTGACCGTAAATCCGATAAGTCAGGGCGTTTGTAATCCGCTCCAGTGTGGCCGCGTTTAACCTTGCGCTGCTCTCCCGGCTGAGCGCCACATTTTTTGTGACGACCACCTTCAGCTTCTTTGCCAGGAAATAGGCGATCGGCGGGAACAGCATGGAAAGAAGCGTCAGCCTCCAGTCATAAAACAGCAGCATTCCCACATAGGCGACCATTACCACACCGGTATCAAACACCTCCGTGGTAAATTTCCTCATTCCTTCCACACAGGCGTCTGCGTCAGAGATGAGTTTCGTCATCATGGCACCTGCATCTTCCAGTTCCTCCCGCCTGCGATACAGCAGGTTCCGGTAAAGTGTCATTTTCATACTCTTGCTGATGTGATTTGCAAATTTTCGGACATAAAGACGCTTGAGACAGCGCATAAACTGCACAAACAGAATGACCAAAACATAGCAAACAACCAGCGTGACCATTTCCATGGCCTGCCGGTTCCCACCCAGGATGTCACACAGGCACTGTACCATTCGGCCTTCAAACCAGGGCCCCGCCACCATCCCGACATTATAGAGAATTCCCGTTACCGTTACGACGAGAAGCATCCGCTTTTCCTTCCGGAAGTAATATCCGATCTGATCCGTCGCGTCAAGCCTCTTCATGGCCCCCACCCTCCTCTTTTTCGGCCAGCAGCTCCGTCACATGAGGAAAGCCGCTTCGGCTTTCCTTCTTGGAGCGCAGGTACAGCTTATCCAGGGCCGACACAAAGGACGACTGCTCGGCCTCATCCAGCCCTTCCAGAAGCCACGCATAGAAAACCGACTCCACGGCCGCCTTGGATATTTTCAGTTTTTCTGCTTTTTCGGTGGCATACAAGAGCTGGCTTCTTCCGTCCGCAGGATTCTCCCTGCGGATCAGATAGCCCTTCTGTTCCAGACTTGCTGTGCGCCGGGCAACAGCCCCTTTATCCATATTCAGCTGCAGACAGATCTCTTTTTGGGAGAGCCCGGGGTTATGGCGCACCAGATGAATCAAATCCATCTCCCCGGATCCGATTCCGCCCTCCTTCATGGTCCGAATCACCAGTTTGTTCGCTTCCCTCGCAATTTTCGTGATTTGCCTTTTCGATTGATCCATGCATAGTTCCTCCGGAAAACAAAAAAGATGTAGCATCAACTAGATAGATGATACTACATCTTTTTTTAGGTGTCAACGGTTGGTAACCGAGGTTCCGTTATCGTGCCATATAAGTCCCATCAAGATTTATCTAACTTTTTTTCTTCTCCAGTAAACCACTGCTCCGGCAGCACCGCAGCCGCTTACTGCCAGCAGCACCATCCACAGAAGCACATTACTGCTATCTCCTGTTTTAGGTCTGTCGCCTGCGACGGTGTTGGGGTTCGGGTTGGCCTCAGCCGATCCGCCCGAATGATCTGGCTGTGCCGGCTGTTCAGATCCGCCCGGGTTGTCCGGCTGCGCCGGGTCAGCCTCGTCCCCTGCTGCAGGGATTTCAACTTCCGGACGTTTATATCCGCAAATCTCGCATTCCTCGTGCCTGCTTCCCTTTTCATCAGCAGTAGCTTCCCTGTCCACAACCCACCGGAAGCTGTGCGCTGTGACTTCGGCCTTATCTCCACAGGTACATTCTTTCCAGTGATTTTCATCATCGAATTTCCATTCGTCACCATAGACATGCGTATGTTCAGACGGTGTATCTGTTTCCACGTACCTGCAATCATATACAGTCAGTGTGCCGGATACTTCACAGGCAGTAAGAAGAAGCGCATTGCCCGACTTACTGTCTGAGGCAGGAACAAAGCACAGTCCTTCGGGAGAAACATCCCCCTTGATTGCATCATCAAATTCACGGGAATTGATATAATTTACGAATGCTGCATTTGCAGGGTCTGTAATGTCATATACCATCACACCGCCAATTCTTTCGATTGCGATAAAGGCATATGTCTTTTTGCCCACCGTTCCGGTAACCACGCTCTCCGGTTCCGGACCTTTTTTCCCGGAGCGGTTGTCAGGACTTGTCTTATCGTTGGAGGCATTGAAGTAATCCGGCAATTTCTCAGCAGTTACCTCCTCAAACTCGCTGCCGCTGTCAAACACAAGTTTCAGCCCGTCAGCCGCCGCCTCATATATTGAGAAGGAGCGTCCTCCGAATATATAATCTTTATCACTGTCGAGTCCATCCCACATACCTGCATTAAACCAGACAACCTTGGAGTCCAGAGTTACATTTCCAGTCGGGGAAGTCTTATCTTCATATTCATTGTCAAGCCCCGGCCAGTCCGCACGGCTGTCGCCCTCGTTTGCTGTAAACACATAAGTTTTACCTCCGATTACAGCAGCAGAAATACCGTCAGGCATTTTGATGCCATAGACATTTTCATAATTTTTCAGTTCAATCGTTCCATTCTTTTCGAGGTCAATTTTTGTTTCCCCAAAGTTCTGGAAGCCAAGCGGATATATGTTTGTAAATTCTCCGGAAGAAATATTCAGTACCGCAATGGCATTTGCCTCCTGCAGAGAAACATATGCGTTATTTCCTGCAACGGCTATGTACTCCGGCTCAAAATCAACAGAAGGCTGTCTGTTTTTCTGAACAAGCACACCAGCGGATATCAGTTCCTCTCTCTTTGCATCAAATTTGTCAAAATATACCGAATTTGCGTTCATGCTGCCTGCGCCATCAATGATAATGATTGTTACAGAACCTTTTGGATCTGCAGCATCAGAACCGTCTCTCGGCTCACCTTCATCTGCCGTCAGGATCGTGCCATTGTCTGCAAAGGTCAGCATATCCGGCTGCACGCCCACCGAAACCACAGAGAGAAGTTCCAGAGAACCGTCAGTGCTGCAGGCAAACAGGGCAACCACACCA
>JALERW010000076.1 GCA_022763925.1 Lachnospiraceae bacterium | reverse complement strand
CAGCATGACGGCGGAAACTACTGGATCGGAAAGCGGGGAGGATCCACCTTCGGAAATGCGGGACGTACGCCGGGAGGTATTCGGATCAACGGAAAGACCGGGATGCGTTCTGCCTTTCAGGTTATCAGTGAGGAGCGTTACCGGGATTTTCGGCTGGATAAGGCTCTGAACACCCGGCAGTTTGAGGTGGCATTCCGCAGACTTCGGCAGTTTTCGGCCCGGCTGGATGTTCCCAGAACAGAGCTGGATATCGAACGGACGGTGGATGCCACCTGCAGCAACGGCGGATATCTGAAGCTGGAGTTTGACAAGCCAAGAAAAAATACGGTGAAGCTGCTGCTTCTGTTTGATTCCGGAGGCACCATGATGCCCTTCAGCTCCCTTTGCAGCAATCTGTTTCATGCCGTGGATAAGGCCAATCATTTCAAGGATGTAAAGATCTACTATTTTCACAACTGTGTTTATAATAAGCTGTACAACACTCCGGAGTGTGAATACGGGGACTGGATCGATACCGAATGGGTATTTAAAAATCTGGACCGTGATTACCGGGTGATTTTTGTCGGCGATGCGCAGATGGCCCATGAGGAGCTGATGGGCGTCAACGGCAATTACCGCGGAGGCAACGGAGGACTGCCGGGGATCGAATGGCTTCGGCTGTTTAAAAAGAATTACAAAAAATGTGTCTGGTTCAATCCCAGGAAGCATGACAATGTGGCTGCGCTGGACTGGCTGGAATCCGAGCTTCGGATTTCCGAGCTCTTTCCCATGTACAAGCTTTCCGTCCAGGGACTGCGTGAGGGACTGGAAAAGCTGATGGTCAGCCGGTAACAAAACGTTTCTGAGAAGGAGATAGTTCTGTAGGATTCACGCTTTTTTTAAAAGCAAGAGTCCGACAGGGCTATCTCCTTTTTCCAGGTTCTATTTCTCGTTCCAGGACATATATTTAGGATAAAGAGGTGTGAGGCATGGACAAGGAAAAGGAAATTGTAAGGCTCTTTTCAGGCGAGATCAGAAAGCGCCTGATGCAGGCCGGACTGGATTATGATAATGTCAGGGAGATTCGGCTTCGGACAAACCGGCCGCTGCAGATTGTGGGAGGGAAAAATATTTATTTTCTTTCTAGAAGCGGCAGGCTGACCAGACGTACGGAGCAGGCATATGTGGTGACGAAGGAGGACTTAAGGGAGACGCTGGAGTTTGCCGGAAACTACTCCCTGTATGCATATGAGGAGGAATTAAAGGAAGGCTTTCTGACGGTGGAAGGCGGACATCGGATCGGTGTGGCCGGAAAGGTGGTGCGTGACGGCATGCGTGTGGCGGGAATGCGGTATATTACATCGGTAAATGTCCGGATTTCCCATGAAATTACGGGCTGCGCCAGAAATCTGCTTCCGCTTCTGATGAGTCAGGGAAGCTTTTGCCATACACTTTTGATTTCTCCGCCGGGCTGCGGAAAAACGACGATGCTGCGTGACCTGGTGCGTCAGCTGGCAGGAGGAGAGGAAGAGGCAGAGCTTCCGGTGGCCTATACCGTAGGAGTCGTGGATGAACGGGGAGAGATTGCCGGGGCACATATGGGCATTCCGACCAAGGATCTGGGTCTTTTTACAGATGTTCTGGATGGCTGCCCCAAGGCAGAGGGCATGCTTATGCTGCTGCGTTCCATGTCACCGGATATTCTGGCGGTGGATGAAATCGGAAAAGAAGAAGATGTGGAGGCGATTTCCTATGCCAGCTGCTGTGGCTGCAGGGTAATCGCAACCATGCACGGAAATACCCTGGAGGAGCTGAAAAGGAAGCCGTTCTGCCGGAAATTTCTGGAGGAACAGATTTTTGAACGCTATGTGTTTCTGGAGATGGGAGAACATCCGGGGCAGATCCGGGAGATTCTGGACGGCCGGGGCAATCCGGTGAGCATCCTTTCTTTGGAGGGCCCCGTAAAGGAGGGGCTTAAAAAGCTGGAGGCGGGCATGTCGGACAGCCCGGCAGATGTATGTTTGCCCTGAAGCTGCTGGGGAGCCTTATCGTTCTGTCTGCTGCTGCGGGGCTCGGACTGGAAAAGAGTATGGAATACCGGCAGAGAATTGAGGCGCTGTCCGAGCTGCGCCGGATGTTCCTTCTTCTGTCCGGTGAGATCCGAAGCAGCCGTACGCCCATACCGGAGGCCTTTCGCCATATGGCCGGCCGCATGGACGGGCCTTACAGGGAGTTCCTGAATCAGATGGCCCAAAAGCTGGAACAGATGGGAGGAGAAAGCTTCTCGGCTTTGTGGAAGGAAACATTAAAGGAACAGCTCAGCGGGGGCGTCCTGAAGCTTCAGAAGGAAGATATGGAGCTTATCGGCTCCTTTGGAGATATGTTTGGTTATCTGGATGTCCAGATGCAGCTTTCTGCCATCCGCCTTCTTCAGGAACAGCTTCTGGACCGACTGGGGATGCTGAGGGGAGCCTGCGCCGGTCAGATGCGCATGGCAAAGCTTCTGGGAGTGGGCGGAGGGATTTTTCTTGTGATTCTTCTGGTATAACAGATCGAAAGGAACGTTGTTTGGAGAGAGCATGAGTGTAAACCTGATTTTTAAAATTGCTGCGGTGGGAATTCTGGTATCCGTGCTCAGCCAGGTGCTGAAGCACAGCGGGAGAGAAGAACACGCCTTCCTGACCAGTCTGGCAGGGCTGATTCTGGTGCTGTTCTGGATTCTTCCATATATCTATGAGCTGTTTGAGACCATAAAAAAACTGTTTTCTCTTTGAGACCTTGAGGTGAATCGTATGGATATGATAAGGATTGGTGCGGCGGGAATCGCAGGGGCGATGCTGGCAGTGCAGCTGAAGCACATGAAGTCGGAATATGCGGTATATGTAAGTCTTACGGTCAGCATTTTTATCTTTTATTATGCGCTGTATAAGCTGCATATTATTACGGAAACCATAGAAACTCTGCAAAAGGAGCTGTCCATCCGTGCCGTATATCTGAAGACGCTTCTGAAGATCGCGGGAATTACCTATGTGTCGGAATTTTCCTCTGCTATCTGCAAGGATGCGGGATATCAGGCCATAGCAGGTCAGATTGAGATATTCGGCAAGCTGACCATTCTGGCAGTCAGTATGCCGATTCTTCTTGCTCTCCTGGAAAATATGAAAGGATTTCTGGGAATATGAGGAAGCGGTTGGCCGGGAGCGGATGGCTGCTTCTGTGTGTGATGCTTCTGTGGTGGAGCATGCCGTGCGGTTCTTTCGCCGAAGAGACAGACGGCGGGCAGACAGAAGAAGCTCTGGAGGATTATACGGAGGAGCTTCTGAAGGAGCTGGATTTTGAGGAGATCGATGAATTCCTGAAGGAGCTGGATGTGGGGGAAATGCCTGCGGATTTTTATACCGTTGTAAAAACCTTTATCAGCGGGGATATCCGGGGAGGGCTAAGGCTTCTTGCGGGAATGCTGACCGGTAATTTTTTTCAGGAATGGAAAACCGGACGGACAACCCTGGTCCATGTGCTGATGATTGCACTGATTGCGGCAACGCTCACGGGCTTCTCCGATATTTTCCAAAACAGGCAGATATCTGAGGTCAGCTATTATATGGTATATATGCTTCTTCTGGCAATTCTCATGAAAGCATTCGGGGCAGCGAGCAGGATCCTTTCGGATAATCTCGGCCGTACGGTGGAATTTATGAAGCTTTTGATGCCTGTGTTTTTTATGGCACTGGGATTTTGCACGGGAAGCACCACCAGCCTGGTATTTTATGAGTGGGTCCTTTTTCTGATTTCCGCAGTGCAGTGGGCATTGAAAACGCTTCTGATCCCTGCGGTTCATATTTATGTACTTCTGATGCTTGTCAATCAGATGGTAAAGGAGGATTTTCTGTCCAAAATGGCAGAGCTTTTTAAGCTGGCCGCAGAATGGGGACTGAAGGCGATGATGGGAGCGGTGATCGGTTTCAATCTGGTTCAGGGTCTGATTGCACCGGCAGTGGACGGATTCAAAAAGAATGTGCTGACCAAAACAGCCGGTATGCTTCCCGGAGTCGGAAATGTGTTTAATTCCGTGTCGGAGCTTGTGCTGGGTTCAGCCATTCTGATCCGGAACGGGATCGGAGCGGCAGCCCTTCTGATCCTGGCGGCTCTGTGCCTGATACCTGTCGCGAAGCTTCTGCTTTTTGCAGTCAGCTATAAGCTTGCGGCGGCGGTAATCCAGCCGGTATCCGATAAAAGGATTGTGGAATGTATCAGCAGTGTAGGGGACGGGATGGTACTCCTCATGAAAATCATGCTGGCGTCCTCTGTTTTGTTCTGGCTGACACTTGCCGTGCTGTGCACGGTATCCTCGGGGTAAGGAAGGTGTATTTATATGGACGGACTGTATGACTGGATATGGAATCTGGTCATTTATTTTATACTGCTGACCGCGGTGACCGGGGTGCTTCCCCGGGACGGATACCGTAACTATTTAAGGCTGTTTACCGGAGCGGTGATGGTGCTGGTGATGCTGAATCCACTGATGAAGCTCTGGAATCTGGATTTGTCGATGGAGACACTTTTTCGCTCCGACTTCCTTAAGCAGGAGCGCAGGGAGCTGTCTTATAAGATGGACGGGATGCGGGATGTGGGACAGGAGTATGTGATGGAGCAATATCGTCAGGCGCTTCAAAAACAGCTGGACGATCTGGCCGGTGAGGAGGGGGTAAGGATCCGGAACGCCGATTTCCTGCTGGAGGAGGATGAAAGCAACCCCAATTATGGCAGGGTGCTCTATCTTACGATAGATGCAAAGGACATTCCTGCGGATTTTGCGGATAAAGCTGCAGGGTTGTTTGGGATGCCGAAGGAAAATATTAATCTGGGAGGCGATTATGAATAATAAAAAGGATACTTCATTCATAGAAATAGTAAAAAGCAGTATCAGGGACAGAGGAATAAAAAAGGATCAGCTTCTGATTCTTCTGCTCCTCGGGATCCTGCTGCTGGTGATCGCCATACCGACAAATGAGAAAGACGGTTCGTTTGACAGCAGTCTTCCTGACGGGCAGGATCAGGCGGAAGGTCAGAATTCCCATGAGGATGCACAGAGCGCAGGGGATACAAAAGCGGCGGCACAGAGGGAATCCGTCTCCTATGAAGAGCTGTATGCCCAAAAGCTGGAGTCTTTCTTAAGTCAGGTGGAAGGAGTCGGTCAGGTTCGTGTGCTGATAAAAGTCAGAGCTTCCAGAGAACAGGTGGTGGAAAAGGACACACCGGTCAGAGAAAACGAGGAAGCAGGCACGGATGAAACCGGAAGCACCACAACCGTAAGGGAGACGGAGCAGGAGGAGACAACGGTATATGAGGAAACACAGGACGGCAGGCAGATCCCCTATGTGGTAAAGGAGTACGAACCGGAGATTGAGGGGGTTATTGTGGCGGCGCAGGGGGCGGATCAGCCGGCGGTCGTGCAGAATATTCTGGAAGCGGTACAGGCACTTCTTAAGGTAGAGGTACATAAGGTCAAGGTGCTGAAAATGAAGTAAATGGAGGGATCTCATTGAAACGGGTATTTAAGAAAAATCAGATTATTATAACCACACTTGCGATTATGATTGCAATTGCAGGATATCTGAACTTTTCCGGGAGCAAATGGACCCTGGGGACAGAGGACCTGGTGGAAACCGGTATCCAGAGTACAGAAGAGGATGCGCAGGAGGACACGGCGCTTCTGGATCTTTCGGAGGAGGATCTTTATACCTCCAATGATATTTTTACGGATGAGGAACCGGAAGATGTATCCGAAAGTGTTCCGGGGGAGGCAGTGCTGACCAGCACGGGAACCGGAGCCGGAATCACGGCGCAGGCCAAGGTGAACCGGGAGCAGGTACGCTCCAAAAATAAGGAAGTGCTGCTTGAGATCATCAATAATGTAAATATTGCGGATGATCAGAAGCAGGATGCCATCGATGCCATGATTCATCTGACGGATATTTCTGAGCGGGAGGCAGCTGCAGAGATGCTTCTGGAGGCGAAGGGCTTTACGGATGTGGTGGTGAATATCACGGATGATACCGCGGATGTGGTGGTGAACATGGCGGATATCGGCGATGCAGAGCGGGCGCAGATCGAAGATATCATGAAGCGCAAAACCGGTGTGCCCGCGGAAAATATCGTGATCACTTCGGCGGAATAGCCGGGTGGGAAAGAGGGCGGATAAGGATTCCGCCCTTTCTGGCCGTGAGCAAACAAATTATTTGCAGATATGGGATAACTGTGATAGAATAGTGCGGAATCATCAGCGAAACAGGAGGAAACACAACGTGCCAGATTATAGAAAAGAAATAGAAAGACGAAGAACCTTTGCGATCATATCCCATCCGGATGCGGGGAAGACGACCCTGACGGAGAAATTTCTTCTGTACGGGGGTGCCATCAATCTGGCCGGCTCGGTAAAAGGAAAAGCGACTGCCCGGCATGCCGTGTCGGACTGGATGGAGATTGAGAAGGAGAGAGGTATTTCAGTCACATCCTCAGTTATGCAGTTCAATTATGACGGGTACTGCATCAATATTCTGGATACCCCGGGACATCAGGATTTCTCCGAGGATACGTACCGGACGCTGATGGCGGCAGATTCTGCAGTTATGGTGATCGATGCGTCCAAGGGCGTGGAGGCTCAGACGAGAAAGCTGTTTAAGGTATGTGTGATGCGGCATATCCCGATTTTTACCTTTATCAATAAGATGGACAGGGATGCCAACGATACCTTTGATCTTCTGGATGATATAGAAAAGGAGCTGGGCATTGCGACCTGCCCCATCAACTGGCCCATCGGCTCAGGAAAGGGCTTTAAGGGTGTGTATGACCGGAATACCCGTTGTGTGACCACCTTTGCGGATACAGAAAAAGGAACGAAGGAGGGGGCTTCCCGGGAGATTTCCATTGACAGCGGGGAGCTTGAGGAGGAGATCGGAAAGGCAGCGCGGGATAAGCTCCTGGAAGAAATCGAGCTTCTGGACGGAGCTTCTGCGGAGTTTGACATGGATCTGGTGACAAGGGGAGAGCTTTCCCCGGTATTTTTCGGTTCGGCTCTCACGAATTTCGGTGTGGAGACCTTCCTTCGGCATTTCCTGGATATGACCTATTCGCCGCTGCCGCGCAAGTCAGACGAGGGACTGATTGATCCGGTCGAGGAAGATTTCTCAGCCTTTGTATTTAAAATCCAGGCAAATATGAATAAGGCACATCGGGACCGGATCGCATTTATGCGGATCTGTTCCGGAAAATTTGATGCCGCAAAAGAGGTGTTTCATGTACAGGGAGGAAAGAAGCTGCGTCTTTCCCAGCCTCAGCAGCTGATGGCCCAGGAGCGGAAGGTTATAGAGGAAGCCTACGCGGGGGATATTATCGGAGTATTTGATCCCGGGATTTTCTCCATCGGAGACACCGTCTGTATGCCCGGAAAGAAGTTTGCATATGAGGGTATTCCTACCTTTGCGCCGGAGCATTTTGCCCGGGTGCGTCAGGTGGATACGATGAAGCGCAAACAGTTTGTCAAGGGAATCAGCCAGATTGCCCAGGAGGGCGCCATCCAGATCTTCCAGGAGTATAATACCGGTATGGAAGAGATCATTGTGGGTGTGGTCGGTGTTCTGCAGTTTGATGTGCTGAAATACCGCCTGGAGAATGAATATAATGTGGAGATCCGTCTGGACAGTCTTCCGTACGAATATATCCGCTGGATCACCAATGAGGAAATTGATCTGAACCGGCTGGTTGGCACCTCCGATATGAAGAAGATCAAGGATCTGAAAGGAAATCCGCTGCTTCTGTTTGTCAACAGCTGGAGCATCGGTATGGTTCTGGAGCGAAACGAGGGGCTGAAGCTGGAGGAGTTTGGAAGAAATTAGAAATAACAGGCGAAAGGATATTATGAAGAGAAGAAAGCAGTGCATCCTTGCGGTGCTGTTGGCTGCAGCTGTCTGCCTGACCGGCTGCAGAGCAGCGGATTCTGTGAAAAGCGGGATCCGGCAGATACTGATCGACAGGCAGGCAGAGCGGTATGCGGCTCAGTTTGAGCAGCTGTCTGCGGATGAGGTGGAGGAGGCGAGACAGTCCGTCGCATCGGAGGATTACGCCTATAGCCAGCTCTCCGGGGAGGAACAGGAGATTTATCTGGAGCTCCTTTTCATTCTTTCCTCTTATCGGGAGGAGGTCCGTGTAACCTCCATGGACCCGGATCAGGTGGACAGAGTATATAAGGCGGTGCTGATGGATCATCCGGAGCTGTTCTATACGAACGGCTATACCATTACCGAGCATGCGATTGACGGAAAAACGGAGTTTTATACATTTTCCGGGCAGTATGCCTATGAGCGGGAAGAGATGGAAGCGAAACGGGAACAGGCAGAGCAGAGTGCCCGCAGGATTCTGGCCGGGATTTCGGATACGGCTTCGGATTATGAGAAGGAAAAATATATTTATGATTATATTGTCCAAAATACGGTATATGACGAGGAGGCGCCGGACAATCAGAACATGCTGAGCGTTCTGCTGAACAATGCTTCGGTCTGTCAGGGCTATGCCTATGCCACCCAGTACCTGCTGAAGCAGGCAGGGATCCCCTGTACGACGGTGACCGGAAATGCCAGAAACCAGGACGGAAATCTGGTGGCGCATGCCTGGAATCTGGTGCGGCTTGACGGGGAATACTATTATGTGGATACGACCTGGGGGGATCCGGTTACGGGACCGGAGGCAGAGCAGCTTCAGATTATGCAGGGCGGATATGTGAATTATGATTATCTGAATCTTACGACCGCTCAGATGGAAAAGGATCATGAACCGCTCTGTCCGGTTTCCCTTCCTGAATGTACCGCTACGGCCTGTAATTATTACCGGAAAGAGGGACTTTTTTATGAGACCTATGACACGGAACTTCTGAGGGAACGGATCGAACAGGCCCGGGAGGCGGGAGAGGGATATCTGATGATGAAATTCCCGGACGAGACGGTTTACGGAGAATATATGGACAGGCTTTTTGAAGGACAGGAGATTTTCCGGGTTGTGACCTCGGCAAAAAGCATCTCTTATACAGCAGATCCGGAAAGCTGTCTTCTGATTCTCTATCTGAAATAACCCGTGTCATCAGAAAAGAATTGCAAACAGTGGGAAATCTGGCTATAATAGGGATAGACCGTATGACGTTAGAGGAGGTAAAACGATGTCAGAAGAAAAGAATTCTTATTCTATACATGAAGAACTGAATATGGGAGAAGTGCAGATCGCCGATGAGGTGGTGGCGATTATTGCCGGACTGGCAGCCACGGAAGTGGAGGGCGTTGCCTCCATGGCGGGGAATATCACCAATGAGCTGGTCGGGAAGCTCGGTATGAAGAACCTTTCCAGAGGCGTGAAGGTGGCAGTCAGCGAGAATGAGGTAACGGTGGAGCTGTCTCTGAACATGGCCTACGGCTACAGCATTCCCAAGACCTCCGCAAAGGTACAGGAGCGTGTGAAGTCTGCGATCGAGAATATGACAGGCCTTTCTGTCTCTGAGGTGAATATTCATATTGCCGGTGTGGACATGAAATAGAATCCTTTATCGGGGGACGGGGTTTTTTATGCCCCGTCCCTGTTTTTGTTTTTGCCGGGCGCCCGGTATTGTTTGTTTCGTATGATTTTTGCTTTTTAAAACGGGCAGAGTATAGTATAATATAAAGAATAATACTGACATGAGAGAAAAGAGAGGATAATTTCCGGGAGGAGAACGTTATGAAGAGAAGAGAACTGCGGGAGCATATTTTTCGGCTTCTGTTCCGCATTGAATTCAATGAAGCGGATGATATGCCTGAACAGGTAGCTCTGTATATGGAAGACATTCCGATGGCGACCGAGAAGGAGCAGGAATATATTGAGGCAAAATACCAGGCGATCGTAGATCATCTGGAGGAGATCGACCGGATGCTCAATGAGGCGGCTGAGGGGTGGAAGGTATCCCGTATGGGCAAGGTAGAGCTTTCGATCATGCGCCTTGCTGCGTATGAGATCCGGTATGATGAGGATGTGCCGGAATCCGTAGCCATCAATGAGGCTGTGGAGATGGCCAAGACCTTTGGCGGAGATGATTCTCCGGCCTTTATCAACGGTGTCCTTGGCAAGCTGGCAAAGCATCAGGAATGATACCCGGCCGGACAGAGGGATGAAAAAGGACGTAAGGGGAACGGACGGGAGGAAATGAGATGACGCGTAAGGCCTATACCGTCGGGCAGGTGAACAGCTATATCAAAAATATGTTCACCCAGGATTTTATGCTGAATCATATATATGTGAAGGGAGAAGTCTCGAACTGTAAGTATCATACATCCGGACATATTTATTTCTCCCTGAAGGATGAGACCGGAACGCTCTCCTGTGTCATGTTTGCAGGGAACCGGAAAGGTCTCTCTTTTCGTATGCAGGAGGGACAGAAGGTACTGGTGCTTGGAAGTGTCAGCGTCTATGAGAGGGACGGAAAGTATCAGCTTTATGCCCGGGAGATCGTCCTGGACGGGGAAGGCCTTCTGTATCAGCGGTTTCTGGCGCTGAAGCGGGAGCTGGAGGAGATGGGCATGTTCGATGCCTGCTACAAGCAGCCGATCCCCCGTTATATCCGAAGGCTTGGCGTGGTAACTGCCCCCACCGGGGCTGCCGTCCAGGATATCCGGAACATTTCCCTTCGGAGAAATCCGTATCTTCAGATTATCCTTTACCCGGCACTGGTGCAGGGAGAGGGAGCGGCGGGAAGTATTGCCCGCGGCATCCGCATGCTGGATGAGCTGGGGGTGGATACGATCATTGTGGGAAGAGGCGGCGGGTCCATTGAGGATCTGTGGGCCTTTAATGAGGAGATCGTGGCCAGGGCCATTTTTGAGTGCAGAACTCCGATTATCTCTGCTGTAGGCCATGAGACGGATACGACGATTGCCGATTATGCGGCGGACCTTCGGGCACCCACTCCGTCTGCGGCAGCAGAACTGGCGGTGGCGGATATTCGGCTTCTTCTGGATCAGATTCTGGAGTGCCACCGGCAGCTGAACCGACTGCTGATGGACCGGATCGTCCGAATGAACCAGAGAGCACAGCAGTACCGGCAGGCTCTTTTGCATGTCAGTCCGGTAAACCAGATCAGGGAGAAGCGGCAGATGGCGTCGGATGCACAGGATCGTCTGGAGCTTATGATGCATCATGTGCTGGAACAGAAGAAGGGGGAGCTGAAGCTGTATGCGGGGAAGCTGGACGGACTTTCTCCTGTGAAGCGGTTCAGCCAGGGCTTTTCCTATACCGCAGACAGGGAAGGTCATGCGGTGACGGATGTGCATCAGGTGAAGGAGAACGATCCGCTGCTTATTTATGTATCCAACGGAACGATCCGTGCCAGGGCGGAGGAAGTGCAGGAGCGGATTTATCCGGGTAATGATAAAACCGAATGAAAACGGAAAGCAAAATGTAAATAAATCGTCAGGCGGAAGCAGTAAGATTATTTTTGAAACGGAGGGCAGCCATGGGAGCAGAAAGGGATATGAATCATAAGGAACAGCCGGAGGAAGAAACGCTGGAGGAACTGTTCGGAAAGCTGGATGGGATACTGAAGACGCTGGAGGACAGAGATACGACGCTGGAAGATTCCTTTGCTGCATATGAGCAGGGAATCCGTTATCTGAAGGCATGTAATGATAAGATTGACCGGGTGGAAAAGCAGATGCTGGTCATGAATGAAAGCGGTGGTTTGGATGAGTTTTAATGAGACATTAAACAGGAAAGCCCGGGAGATCGAAGAGATTCTGCGGGAGTATCTTCCGGAGGAGACGGGATTTCAGAAAACGGTTATTGAAGCAATGAATTACAGTCTCCTGGCAGGGGGGAAGCGGCTCCGCCCGATGCTGATGAAGGAGTGCTATACGCTGTTCGGAGGGAACGGCAATGTGATTAAGCCTTTTATGGCAGCCATGGAGATGATTCATACCTATTCTCTTGTGCATGATGACCTTCCGGCCATGGACAATGATGAGTACCGCAGAGGCAGGAAGACGACGCACGTGGTGTACGGGGAAGCCATGGGCATTCTGGCGGGAGACGGCCTTCTCAACTATGCGTTTGAGACTGCGTGCAAAGCCTTCGACGAGGACCTGACCAATCCGGCAATCCCGAAGGCCTTAAGACTGCTCGCCGGGAAGGCGGGAATTTGCGGAATGATCGGCGGACAGACCGTGGATGTCCAGTCGGAGGGACAGCCGCTCTCGCGAGAGAAGCTGGACTTCATATACCGTCTGAAGACCGGGGCGCTGATCGAGGCATCCATGATGATCGGCGCAGTGCTGGCAGGAGCTTCCGAACAGGAGGTTCAGGTGATGGAAAAGGTTGCGGCGGATGTGGGGCTGGCGTTCCAGATCCAGGACGATATTCTGGATGTGACCAGTACCGTGGAGGTGCTTGGAAAGCCCATTCACAGTGATGAGAAGAATCACAAGACAACCTATGTAACATTGGAGGGACTTGAAAAAGCCCGAAAGGATGTGGAAGAAATTTCCGGACGTGCCCTTGAAACATTGAGAGGACTGCCCAAAAGAAATGAATTCCTGGAAGAACTGGTGAACTGGCTGATTTACCGGGAGAAATAAAGAGGGTACAACGTGCTGTTAGATAAGATCAATGAAGTAAATGATATTAAAAAGCTGAATAAGGAAGAGTTTGGAGAGCTCGCGCAGGAGATCAGGGATTTTCTGGTTGAAAAGATCAGTGTATCCGGAGGACATCTGGCCTCCAACCTGGGGGTGGTGGAGCTTACCATGGCGCTGCATCTTTCCTTTAACCTTCCGGAGGATAAGATCGTATGGGATGTGGGACATCAATCCTATACGCATAAGATCCTGACCGGACGGAAAGCCGGATTTGATGAGCTTCGCAAGTTCGGAGGCATGAGCGGTTTCCCCAAGACAAAGGAGAGCGACTGTGACTGCTTCAATACCGGGCACAGCTCCACCTCAATTTCTGCGGGGCTGGGGCTTGCAAAGGCCAGGGATTATCTCGGGAAGGATCATTATGTGATCTCCGTGATCGGAGACGGAGCCCTGACCGGAGGGATGGCCTATGAGGCGCTGAACAATGCGGCCCGGATGGAGACGAATTTTATCATTGTCCTGAATGACAACAATATGTCCATCTCTGAAAATGTGGGAGGAATGTCCAGATATCTGAACGGGATCCGCACCTCCTCGGCCTATATCGGGCTTCGGGACGGAATATATAATTCCCTGAACAATATCCCTGTGTATGGGGAAAAAATGATCAGCGGAATCCGAAAGACGAAAAACGGACTGAAGCAGTTCGTGGTCCCGGGAATGCTCTTTGAAAATATGGGGATCACCTATCTGGGTCCGGTGGACGGCCATGACCTGGATCAGATGCTGAAGGTGTTCCAGGAAGCCAAAAGACTGAAAAAAGCGGTGCTGGTCCATGTGGTGACACAAAAGGGCAGAGGCTATGCCCCGGCAGAACGCCATCCTTCCCGTTTTCACGGAGCGGAGCCTTTTGACGTCGGGACCGGTCTTCCGCTGCACAGGAAGGCGAAGGCGAGCTATACGGATATCTTTTCCACGGTGATGCGCAAGATGGGAGACCGGGATGACCGCCTGGTGGCGATCACAGCGGCCATGCCGGACGGAACCGGGCTGAAGCGCTTCCGGAATATGTTCCCGGATCGGTTTTATGATGTGGGGATCGCAGAAGAGCATGCGGTGACCTTTGCGGCGGGACTGGCGGCAGAGGGGATGAAGCCGGTGGTGGCTGTCTATTCCTCCTTCCTTCAGAGAGCCTATGATCAGATCATTCATGATGTCTGCATTCAGAATCTTCCGGTGGTATTTGCGGTGGACCGCGCAGGACTGGTGGGCAGTGACGGAGAGACCCATCAGGGTATATTTGACGTATCGTATCTTTCAACGATACCAAATATGAGTGTGATGGCGCCGAAAAACAAATGGGAGCTGTCAGACATGCTGAAGTTTGCCATAGATTTTGAACGTCCCATTGCCATCCGTTATCCCAGGGGGGAGGCCTATGACGGGCTGGAGGAATTCCGTGCACCCATTGTATACGGAAAAAGCGAGATTCTCTATGATGAGTCCGAGATCGCTCTGATTGCCTTCGGAAGCATGGTAAAAACGGCGGAAAAGGTGCGTAAGGGACTGAAGGAATGCGGCTATCAGTGCTCTCTTATCAATGCACGGTTTGCAAAGCCGCTGGATACGGATATGCTGAAGACAGCTGCCGGGGAACACCGCCTTCTGGTGACACTGGAGGAAAATGTGGAGAACGGAGGCTTCGGGGAGCGTGTGATTCGCTTCCTTTCTGAAAACCATCTGAATACCAGGGTATTGATCTGTGCAATACCGGATGAGTATGTGGAGCATGGAAATGTGGATATCCTGAAGCGGGAGGTCTGTATCGACGAAGAGTCCATTCTTCGGAAAATCATTACAGAATACATCGGTCTGTAGCAGGTGCTTAAGAGGACCGGAAAGAGGAGTATAGATGAAAGAGCGGTTGGATGTGCTGCTGGTCCGCCGGGGACTTGCAGAATCGAGAGAGAAGGCGAAGGCCATTATCATGTCCGGCAATGTGTTTGTAAAGGGCATGCGGGAGGATAAGGCAGGCTCCATGTTTGATGAGACGGCCCAGATTGAGGTGAGGGGCAGTACGCTGAAATATGTGAGCAGAGGCGGCCTGAAGCTGGAGAAGGCCATGGAGAATTTCGATGTTGCCCTTGAGGGAAAGGTATGTATGGATGTGGGTTCCTCCACCGGGGGATTTACGGACTGCATGCTTCAGAACGGGGCAGTGAAGGTGTATTCTGTGGATGTGGGACACGGACAGCTTGCCTGGAAGCTGCGTCAGGATCCGAGAGTTGTATGTATGGAGAAAACCAATATCCGGTATGTGGTGCCGGAGGATATCGGGGAGGCTCCGGCGTTTGTTTCCATAGATGTATCCTTTATCTCTCTGACGAAGGTGCTGCTTCCGGTAAAGCATCTGATGACTTCGGACGGACAGATCGTCTGCCTGATAAAGCCTCAGTTTGAGGCCGGGCGGGAGAAGGTAGGAAAGAAAGGGGTCGTCCGGGACAGGAACGTGCACCGGGAAGTGATCCGGATGGTGGCAGCCTATGCAGAGAGTATCGGGTTCGAACTGAAAAATCTGGATTTTTCTCCGGTCAAGGGCCCGGAGGGAAATATTGAATATCTGCTGCATCTTCAGAATACGGAGGCATCGGCAAAGACAGAGGAGCAGGCCGTTTTTGATATCGATGCGGTGGTGGAAGAGGCACACCGCACGCTGAACGGTTAAGAAATCCGAAGCGGCGTTTAGTTCAGAACAGATGAGGGCGGGAACCGGATGGATACATTTTATATTATTGCGAACAGTCAGAAGGAAGACAGTATCAGGCTTCGGGATCGGATTGCCGGATACTTGAGAGACTGCGGGAAGATCTGCAGTTATCAGGAGGAATGTGTGCCCCAGGAAGCGGCAGGCTATCGTTTTACAGACCCGAAAAAGGTACCGGAGGATGTGGAGTGCGTGATTGTCCTGGGCGGAGACGGAACGGTGATTCAGGCGGCAAGGGATCTGGCTTGCCGGGATGTGGCATTTCTCGGAGTAAATCTTGGAACCGTGGGTTACCTGGCGGAAATTGAAGCAAAGGAATATGAGGAAGCTCTGAACAGCCTGATGCGGGGAGAATATCATCTGGAAAGCCGGATGATGCTGGACGGGAAAGCGTATGGGAAAGCCGGAGAGCTTTACCACAGCCGGGCTCTGAATGATATCGTCATCAGCCGTACCGGGGGACTTCGTATCATAAATTTTCAGATTTTTGTAAATGGGCGCTACTTGAAATCTTACAATGCAGATGGTATGATTATTTCAACTCCTACCGGATCGACCGGCTATAATCTGTCGGCCGGAGGACCGATCGTGGAGCCGGGGGCAGATATGCTTCTTGTTACTCCGATCTGTGCCCATTCGGTCAACGCCAGAAGCATTGTGCTTTCAGGCGAGGATGTTGTGGAAGTGGTCATTGGTCCGGGACGGAAGACGAAGGAGGAACAGGCGGTGGCAACCTTTGACGGGGATACCGCGGTGACCCTTGTGACCGGTGAACGGATCGTTATCAGGAAATCCGGGCGGAATACAAAGCTGATCAAGCTCAATGACCGCAGTTTCCTGGAAATTTTGAGTAAAAAGCTGAAATGAGCAGTGGGAGGAAGCCGAAGTGAAGACAGCCAGACATGCCAAGATCATAGAGATCATCAATAAGAATAACATCGAGACGCAGGAGGAACTGGCCAAAGCACTCAACGAAGCTGGCTTCAATGTCACGCAGGCCACGGTTTCCAGAGATATCCGGGAGCTGAAGCTGATGAAGGTATCTGAGAACGGGGAGCGGCAGCGCTATGTGGTGTTCCAGAACAA
This sequence comes from Lachnospiraceae bacterium, assembly GCA_022763925.1. Lineage (GTDB taxonomy): Bacteria > Bacillota > Clostridia > Lachnospirales > Lachnospiraceae > JAGTTR01. Next base: position 3,535 of record JALERW010000076.1, on the reverse strand, counting down.
GGATAACTGGGAGAGCGACAAGTACATCCGGGTCCTCAGGGACGGTTTCGTGTCCATGGATATGGCTCAGAATCTTCTGGTGATCAAGACTGTATCCGGAATGGCCATGGCAGTGGCGGCGGCTCTGGATGCGCTGAAATGGAACGAGATCGTAGGCTGCATCGCGGGCGACGATACGGTAATGTGTGCGATCCGCACAGTGGATGATACACTGCTTATCATGGATAAGATCAGTAAAATTTTACAGTAGGACCTCACAGGGGTCTTTCTGTTCGGAGGCGAAGGAAAAAGCATTGTTAGTAAGCTTACGTGTGAAGAATCTGGCATTGATTGAGGAGGCCGAGGTATATTTCGGAGACGGCCTGAATATATTATCCGGTGAGACCGGAGCCGGGAAATCGATTTTAATGGGCTCTGTCAATATGGCATTGGGCGGCAAGGTCAGCAGGGAGCTGATTCGAGCCGGAGCGGAATATGCCTATGCAGAGCTTGTTTTTGATGCTTCAGAGGAAGCGGTGAAGAAGCTTTCCGCCATGGATTTGTACCCGGAAGAGGGAAATCAGTATGTCTTCTCCAGAAAGCTTTTGCTAAGCGGCAGAAGTATCTGCAGGATCAACGGAGAGGCCTGTACGGCGGCTCTGCAGAAGCAGGCGGGAGAATATCTTCTGGATATCCACGGACAGCAGGAGCATCAGACACTGGTACAGGGAAGCAGGCAGCTGGAGATCGTGGACGCCTATGCCGGAGAGCGGGCGAAGGAGGCCCGCAGGAAGGTAAAGGAGCTGTATGAGGCCTATCGCCTGGCCAGGAAAGAGCTGGAAGAGGCATCCATGGATGAGCAGCAGAGGGCCCGGGAAATGTCCTTTGCCAGGTTTGAGACAGAGGAAATTGAAGCCGCAGGGCTTACGGAAGGGGAAGACGAGGAGCTGGAGGAGCGCTATCAGAAGATGGTGAATTCCAGAAAGATTACAGAAGCGGTCAGCCTGGTGTATGAGCAGACCGGTTATGATTCCATGCAGGGCGCGGGGGATGCCATAGGACGGGCGGTGCATGCGCTTTCGGGTGTCCTTGCCTATGACCGGGAGCTGGAAGGATTGAATGAACAGCTTTCCACCATTGATTCCCTGCTGAATGATTTTAACCGGGAACTGCAGGATTACGGGAAACGCATGGAATTTTCCGAGGCGGATTTTCAGGAGCTGGAGGAGCGCCTGAATGTGATCAACCGCCTGAAGGATAAATACGGAAGCACCATCAGTCAGATCCTGAACTACCGGGAAGAGAAGCTGGCCTATCTTAATCGCCTGGAATCCTACGGTGCGTATGTAGAGGAGCTGAAGCAGAAGGTATCCGTAACAGAGGAGGAGCTGGCGAAGGCCTGTGCAGCGCTTGGCGCTGTCCGCCGGGAGGAGGCGGGAAAGCTTTCCGCAAAGATTTCCGATGCGCTTAAGGAACTGAATTTTCTTGAGGTAGTATTTGATATTGTATTTCTTCCCCTGGAGCATTATACAGCCGGCGGCACGGATGAGGTGCAGTTTATGATTTCTGCCAATCCGGGAGAACCGGTAAAGCCGTTAAAGCAGGTATCTTCCGGCGGAGAGCTCTCCCGGATTATGCTGGCGGTGAAGGCTGCCCTGGCAGACCGGGATGAGGTGGGAACCCAGATTTTTGACGAGATTGATGCCGGAATCAGTGGTCGGACGGCTCAGAAGGTGTCAGAAAAACTGGATGTCATTTCCAGGAAGCGCCAGGTGATCTGCATTACGCATCTGCCGCAGATCGCTTCCATGGCAGACCGGCATTTTCTGATTGAAAAGCAGGCCGGGAAGGGAAGTACGCATACGGTCATTACACAGCTTTCAAAGGAAGAGGAAATACGTGAGCTGGCGCGGATGCTGGGCGGTGTGAAAATCACGGATGCGGTGCTTCAGAATGCCCGCGAAATGAAGGAGCTGGCAGAACGGACGAAAAACAAAAAAGCAGGTAAAAGACAGCAGAAGGTGCAAAAATAACCAGAGTGAAAATATATATTTTTTTCATACTAAGAAAGGAAGGATATCGTAAGGTATCCTTCTTTTTTCGTCAGGAAGATACATGCAGAAGGAGAGGTGCTGCGGATGCAGGACAGGCAGAAGTACAGCGGGATGATCAGCAGAAGAAGGAAGCATTACCGGGAGCTTTTGTGGGGATTGTTCGCTGCCGGAACCGCATTGCTTGGAGTATACACCTTTTGCTTTTTTTACAGCCGGATCCCGGATGAAATCCGGCTGAACCGGAGTGAGGAGCAGGAATTTGACTGGAACATCCCGGTCAGCGCCAGCTTTTCGGAAACCTCTGTGTATGAAAATGAGGAGGCGAAAGGAAGAACCATTCATGTGGATATGGCAAAGCCGTTTTCTGTAGTGGGAAATTCCAGGGGAAGCTATGTGATGGACTGTAAGCTGTTCGGACTTATCCCGCTGAAGCAGGTGTCCGTGAACGTGGTGGAAAAGGAATATGTGACGCCGGGAGGCTGTTCCATCGGAATTTATCTTCGGACAAACGGAGTGCTGGCCATCGGAACGAGCCCCATCACCTCTGTGGACGGAACAGAGCAGGAGCCGGCCAGAAATATTGTGCGATCCGGGGATTATATTGAGTATGTGGACGGAGCGCTGCTTAAGGATAAGGAGGCGCTGGTGACGGCAGTTTCCGACTGCGGAGGGAAGAGCCTGGTGCTGGGAATCCGCAGGGAGGGGGAAACGATGGAGCTTCGGGTAACTCCGGTGCTGGGCAAAGACGGGATGTATCGGCTTGGTATCTGGGTAAGAGATAACACACAGGGAATCGGCACGCTCACCTATGTGGATGAGGAGGGGGGCTTCGGTGCCCTGGGACATGGGATCAATGACGTGGATACAAGCACGCTGATGGAAATTGAGAGCGGCAGTCTGTACGAAGCGAATATCCTGTCACTCACCCGGGGAGAGAAGGGAAGTCCCGGGGAACTGCTGGGAATGATTTCTTATGAGAAAGACAAGGTACGAGGAGAAATTCTGGAAAATACCCAGGCGGGAATTTTCGGAGTTGCACAGGAAGAGCTTCTTCTGGCCTGTGCGGAAGAACCGGTTGAGATCGGAAGAAAGCAGGAAATTATTCCCGGACCGGCTGTGATTCGATGCAGTGTGGAAAATGATCTGAAAGAGTATGAGGTGGAGATTGAAGAAATACATCTGTCCGGGGACGATGTGAACAAGGGGATCGTGCTTCGGGTCACAGATGAGGAGCTGCTGGAAAAGACAGGAGGAATCGTGCAGGGAATGTCGGGGTCGCCGATCATACAGAATGGGAAGCTGATTGGGGCTGTGACGCATGTCTTCGTGCAGGATCCGACAAAGGGCTTTGGGATATTTATTGAGAATATGCTCGAGCATTGAGCCGGGCAGGACAGGAGTAAAAAGAGGCGATACAAGCTTGCTTGTACAAGCCTCTTTTTTACGAGTGGACTATCCGGCGAAAGCCGGACAGCCGACGGACACGAAGTGCCTGGCGGCTG
>JALERW010000074.1 GCA_022763925.1 Lachnospiraceae bacterium | reverse complement strand
ATAAGAAATAGAGCAACAAAATGCGAGCCCTTTGATTTTCTTTACAATCAAAGGGCTCTCTAATGATATTCCGTAAGTTTCACTATATAACCTCTCTTTCTGTTAAGTTACGTCCGACAATTCTTTTCTATGCCATTGGACTGTCCTCCTGTTTTAGAAGTTCTCTCTTCTTTTGTTATACTTATCTTATCTCATTTCTTTCTGTTTGTCAACACTTATTTTGAAAATTTATAAATAAAAAAATAATAAATAGAATATTCTGAAAATTTAAACCTGGTGGAGCGTGATTAGACTGGGGAAGAGAAGTGTGATATACTAAAAACCAGAAATGGAAAAGGGCTGAAAGGATAACAGAAAAAGGAGTGGTTATATGGACAGGATCGTGTATGGGAAATATATTCTTTCAGATGCATCTGATACGGTAAACGGCCTGATAAAGGAAGGGGCTGTTCTGGTCCGGGGAGAAAGGATAGCGGAGATCGGTACATTCCCGGAACTTCGGAAAAAGTATCCTCAGGCGGAGCTCCTGGGAGGAACCGGTGATTTTGTAATGCCGGGGATTATTGATGCGCACAGCCACGGAAGAGGAATCTCTTACGTGCAGAAAGGGATTCCCTACGATTATCTGGAAAATTGTCTCTTTGACTGGGTCGGAGTTCCAAATTTGCCCGAGGATCTGGATGCGCAGCTGATGGCGGTAAAGCATATCCGGAATGGTTCTACCATGCTTCATATGAACAAGAGCGTGGATCTGTTTGATGAAAATGCCTTTGATAAGGCCAAAACTTCGATAGAGAATTATAATAAAGTCGGGATGCGAGTTGCCTATTCACCGGGCATCAAGGATGTCAACGCCCTGGCAAACGACGATGAGGCATTTTATGAGACGCTGCCGCCGAAGCTTCAGAAGGCAGTAAGGCCTATGGTGTTTTTTGATAAAGCTGCGGCCCAGGATTATTATATTGATCTCTTTTCAGAGATGAGAGAGAAGCTTCATCAGGATATGGGAAATATTCTTCTCGGTCCCTTCTGGGCTCATGGCTGTACGGATGCTTTCTATGAAAAAATAAAAATAGTATCACAGAAATACGGCGGAGTTCCCATGCATATCCATACCCTGCAGACACCGCATCAGAAAGCGTATGGAGAACAAAAGTATGGGAAGAGCCTGCTGGCCCATATGGATGAACTGGGGATTGTGGATTCCAACCTGGTTCTGGGGCATGCGGTATACCTTAATGAGAGCGATATTGCGTGCATGGCAGAACGGCATGCCTCCATTACCCACCATCCCAGCTGCAACCTGATCATGAGAAACGGAATTGCTCCGGTGTATGAAATGGTGCAAAAAGGAGTCAATGTGGCGCTGGGGATGGATGAAAAGCAGATCAACGATGATGAGGATGCGCTGCATGAGCTGCGGATGATTTTCTATCTGCACCGGATGTCCGGTTATGAGCTGGGAGAGACTCCTGCCCTTACGCCCCGGCAGGTGCTTTCCATGGGTACGGTAAACGGGGCTAAAACAGTGGGAATGGAAGGAAGATTGGGGGCTCTGCGTCCGGGAATGCTGGCAGATCTCATTGTTGTGGATATGAAGCCTATAGAGGAAGATCCCTGGATCTCACCGGATGCAGATGTGCTGAACACCTTTATCCACCGGGTACAGGGACGGTATGTGAAGCATGTCATGATTAACGGAGATGTGGTCATGCGGGATCGGAAATTTACGCATATCGATGTGGAAGGGCTTTACCGGGAAGTAAAGGAATACATGGATGCCGCATACCGAAAAGAACCTTCCGGATTACGGAAGATAATGATGGAAGTAAAGCCCTACTATCTGAAGTGGAATGCAGGAAGAGTAAAGCAAAGTGAAGAAGTTTTCTATAAACTGAACGGAAGAAGATAATATGAAAATAAAAACAAAAGAAATGGACTATGACCAGATACTGGCCCTTAAGCCATATGTGCATAAAAAACCGGTAAAGCAGCTGGGGATCCTTCGGTGGATCATAGGAGTATATACCTTTTTTTCTTTGAAACGGGTGAATTTTTCCGTTGAAGAGATCGGTATGGATAAGCTGGGGGCAGAGGAGCCCTGCCTCATCCTGATGAATCATTCCAGCTTTGTGGATCTGGAGATTATTGGACGGATTTTTCGAAAACGGCCTTATCAGATCGTGTGCACGCTGGACGGAATGGTTGGAAAGGAATGGCTGATGCGGCTTGTGGGCTGTATTCCTACGAAGAAATTTATAACTGATGCGGTGCTCGTTCGGGATCTGGTATATACAGTGAGAAAGCTGAAAAGCTCGGTGGTGATGTATCCGGAAGCAAGTTACAGCTTTGACGGGACGGCAACGCCTCTTCCCGACAGTATCGGCAAATGCCTGAAGCTTTTGCAGGTGCCGGTTGTCATGGTGAGAACGTACGGGGCATTTTTAAGAGATCCTCTGTATAACGGACTTCAGCTTCGCAAAGTCAAGGTTACGGCAGAGGTGAAATATCTTTTATCTCCGGAAGACATCAGAAATAAAACAGCGCGGGAACTGAAATCACTTCTGGATCAGCAGTTTTCCTTTGACCATTTTCGCTGGCAGCAGGAAAATAAAATATGTGTCACGGAAGCGTTTCGTGCGGACTTTTTGAACCGCGTACTGTACAGATGTCCGCATTGTGAGGCAGAGGGACAGATGCTGGGACGGGGAATTCAAATTAGCTGCAGGCAGTGCGGCATGGCATATGAACTGACGGAAGAAGGATGGCTGAAAGCGGTAAACGGAGAGACGAAGATCAATCACATTCCGGACTGGTATCGCTGGGAGAGGGAATGTGTAAGAGAAGAGCTTCTTCAGGGGACTTATTTGCTGGATGAAGATGTGGATATTTACATCCTGGTGGATATGAAGTACATATATAAAGTTGGCGAGGGGCATTTGCGCCATACGAAGGAAGGATTCCATCTGACCGGATGCCAGGGCAGGCTGGATTACATCCAGAAGCCGGAAACATCCTATAGTCTGTATTCCGATTTCTACTGGTATGAAATCGGAGATGTGATCTGTATCGGGGATTCTGCCAGACAATATTACTGTTTTCCGAAAGAGGAAAAAGATGTGGTGGCGAAAGCCCGTCTGGCAGCGGAAGAGCTGTATAAGATTGTAAAAGAGAATGCAGGAAAAGAAAAAGCAGTGTAGTAGAAGAACAGGGCTGTGGAAGCATATCACGATCCGATTTGCTTTCCGACAGCCCTGTTGCTGCCTCGGGGCTGGAACAGTAATTTTTTCTGGACAAAAAGATAATACAGGATGCCCACTGTATCAGCCAGGATCCATCCGATGGGCACGGCGGCCCATATTCCTGCCACCCCGATGGATGGAACAGGAGAGATAAGGTAAGCCAGAAGTACCCGGGTTCCCAGAGAGATAACTGTAAGTGCCACCGACATGCCCGGCTTGCTGATGGCCCGATAAAAGCCGTATAGGAGGAACAGGATGCCGATGCCAAAATAAAAGCTCCCCTCAATTCTTAAGTACTGAACACCGACAGCCAGAATATTCGTGTCCGATGCTTTAATGAAAATGCCCATCAGCGGACGGGCGAAGAGAAAGACAAAAAGGCTTACTGCCAGAGAGAAAGATACGGAGCATAGAATGGCACTGCGGATACCCTTCTGAATACGTTCCTTCTTTCCTGCACCATAATTCTGTGCGATGAAGGTGGAAAAAGCATTGCCAAAATCCTGGACAGGCATATAAGCAAAGGAATCAATTTTTACACCGGCCGCAAAGGCTGCCATGACTACGGTTCCGAAGCTGTTGACCAGGC
>JALERW010000065.1 GCA_022763925.1 Lachnospiraceae bacterium | reverse complement strand
CCGCAGCCGGATGCGAAGAAATACGGGGATGAAGGAGCGGACACCCTGGGACATATCGACGCTTCCAGAGAATCCTTTGTGATACCGAATCTTCAGAAGCTGGGAATGGCGAATCTGCATCCGCTTACCCATGTGGCAGCTGCAGAGCATCCGCTTGGCTATTATACGAAAATGCGGGAGGTAAGTGCCGGAAAAGATACAATGACCGGGCACTGGGAGATCATGGGCCTGGAGGTGCCTGTGCCGTTTCAGACGTTTTCCGACCATGGATTTCCGAAGGAGCTCATAGAGGAACTGGAGAAGCGCTGCGGAAGGGAGATCATCGGAAATAAGTCTGCCAGCGGAACGGAGATTCTGGATGAACTGGGGGAACAGGAGATCCGTGACGGGAAGCTGATTGTCTATACCTCAGCGGATTCTGTGCTGCAGATCTGCGGAAATGAAGAAACCATGGGACTTGAGACACTGTATCACTACTGCGAGATCGCCAGAGAGCTTACCATGCGGGATGAGTGGAAGGTTGGCCGTGTCATTGCCCGTCCATATGTGGGGAAGAAAAAGGGAGAGTTCAAACGGACACCGAACCGCCATGACTATGCGTTAAGCCCTATCGGGAGGACGGTGCTGGATTCCCTGAAGGAAAAGGGCTATGATGTTATCAGTGTGGGGAAGATTTATGATATTTTCAATGGCTGCGGTTTGACGGAATCCAACAAATCCAGGAGCAGTGTCCATGGGATGGAACAGACGATAGCGATTGCGGACCGCGATTTTACCGGACTGTGCTTTACGAATCTGGTGGATTTTGACGCCCTGTGGGGACACAGAAGAAATCCTCAGGGATACGGGGATGAGCTGGAGCGTTTTGATGTGCTGCTCGGAACGCTGCTGGAAAAACTGAGAGATGATGATCTTCTGATCATCACGGCTGATCATGGCAATGACCCGACCTATACGGGAACAGACCATACGAGGGAGCTGACTCCGTTCCTGGCTTATTCACCGGGAATGAAAGGAAGCGGAAAGCTTCCGGTATCGGACACTTTCGCAGATATCGGTGCAACAGTGGCGGATAATTTTGAAGTGGAAGCTCCGATGATCGGAACGTCTCTTCTGGAAAAGCTGATATAAACCAGCCGGCGCATGAATGGTGGGGGATCTGGTGTGCCGGAAGAAGAAAGGGGTGCAGTGAAGTGAAATATGCAGAAGAAGGTTATGAGTATCATGTTCAGTTGAAAAAAGGGGATGTGGGAAAGTATGTCATTCTTCCCGGAGATCCCAAGCGGTGCGCAAAGATCGCGGCATTTTTTGATGATGCCAGGCTTGTGGCGGACAGCCGGGAATTTGTCACCTATACCGGATATCTGGACGGGGAAAAGGTCAGTGTGACCTCCACCGGAATCGGAGGCCCCAGTGCGGCCATTGCCATGGAAGAGCTGGCAAACGTGGGAGCGGATACGTTCCTTCGGGTGGGCACCTGCGGTGCCATGCAGCTGGACATGAAAGGCGGAGACCTGGTGATCGCCACGGCTGCTGTCCGGAACGAAGGGACCAGCAGAGAGTATGCGCCTATTGAGTATCCGGCAGTTGCGGATCTTTCGGTTACCAATGCTCTGATTGCCGGTGCGAAAAAGCTGGGGCAGAGATATCATGCCGGGGTCGTACAGTGCAAGGATTCCTTTTACGGACAGCACAGCCCGGAAACCAAGCCCGCAGGACCGGATCTTCTTTACCGGTGGAATGCCTGGATCCGGATGGGGTGCCTTGCATCGGAAATGGAATCGGCGGCTCTGTTTACTGTGGCAAATTATCGGAGAGTGCGCTGCGGTTCTGTATTTCTTGTTATGGCAAACCAGGAGAGGGAGAAGGCCGGGCTTGATAATCCGGTGGCTCATGACACGGAAATGGCGATCAAGACAGCAGTGGAAGCCCTGCATCTTCTGATTGCCGAGGATAAAGAGAGAAATCAATAGCTCCCCGGAAGGAGGAAACCTCATGAAGAATTGGGAATATCTGACAGATAAAGCCTTTGAAGCGAGGAAGCATGCCTATGCTCCATATTCGGGCTTTCAGGTGGGAGCCTGTGTGGAATTAAAGGACGGAAGCTTCTTACCCGGCGCCAACATAGAAAATGCGGCGTACGGTTCCACCATGTGTGCCGAACGGAACGCGGTGTTTGGGGCTTATGTACGGGGGTATCGAAAAGAAGATATCAAAGCGCTTGCCATTGTAACCGAGGCGGAACGGATTTCCACACCCTGCGGGGCCTGCCGTCAGGTGCTGAGTGAACTTCTCCTGCCTGATACACCGATCGTGCTCTGCAATCGAAAGGAAACGGTGGTTACAACTATTTCGGAGCTGCTCCCGGGAGCATTCGGGGCGGAGGATCTGAAAAAATAGAACAAAAGCAGAAGACGGAGCGTCTTTTTGGGATGCTCCGTTTTTCCGTACAGAACAGGTGACTGTTTTTTGGGAAAGGAGAATCGAGCATGAGCACATGGAATTTAAAAGCGGTAAAGGGAGACATCACGAAGCTTACAGGGACAGATGCGATTGTTAATGCGGCAAACGCTTCCCTTCTTGGCGGGGGAGGTGTGGATGGCGCCATCCATCGTGCTGCGGGACCGGAGCTCTTAAAGGAATGCCGGACGCTGAACGGCTGCCCGGTTGGGGAGGCAAAGCTTACAAAAGCATATCGTCTGCCCTGCCGTTATGTGATCCATACGGTTGGTCCGGTCTGGTATGGAGGCAGGGAAAGAGAACCGGAGCTTTTGAGGAATTGTTACCGGAATTCCCTTATGCTGGCAAAGGAGCATAAGATCCGTTCCATCGCATTTCCGGCCATTTCCACCGGAGTGTACCGGTATCCGAAGCAGGAAGCTGCCGAAATTGCTGTCCGGACAGTCCGCAGGTTCCAGGAGGAATATCCGGAGGCGTTAGATACCGTTATGTTCGTACTGTTTGATGAGGAAAGCCTGGATATTTATCAGGAACTGCTGAGGGAATAATCTTTTCTGCCGAAGAGCAGAGAAGGGGAAATCCATTGGAATCGGGAGGAAAAAGAATGAGAAAAGAGTATATAAGGCTTCTGATGGCGGTGCTGGTCTGTTCCTGCTGCCTAGCTGCATGCCGGAAGACAGAGGGAGAAGCAGAGACGGAGGCTGCTGTCGAAACAGAGGAGACCGCAGATACAGAAGTGGCCGCTGAAACGGAGGAGACTAAAGATACAGAAGCAGTGTTTGGAGAATTTGAGGCACTGACCATGGATGGTGAGACGGTAACGCAGGAAATATTTGCCGATGCGGATGTGACCATGGTGAATATCTGGGCAACCTACTGCAGCCCCTGTATCGGGGAGATGCCGGCGCTTGGAGAGCTGGGCCGGGATTATGCGGATAAAGGGCTGCAGATCATTGGAGTGGTTGCAGATGCAGAAGCTGTGGGGGATGAGACGGCCCTGGAGGTAATAGAAAAGACCGGGGCAGATTTTATGCATATGCTTCCGTCCCAGAGCCTGTATGATAATTATCTGAATCAGGTACGGGGAGTCCCGACAACGGTTTTTGTGGACAGTCAGGGAAAGGAACTGGGAACCTACACCGGTTCCAGGGGTAAGAAGCTGTGGAAGGATATCATTGAGGAAATGCTGAGGCAGGCTGCGGATGAGAAGGCGGACAGTTCTTCTGATGGAAGGATCGGGACAGGCAGGGCAGTTTTATGAAAGAGCAAAGGATTGGCCGGATCCGTGGAATGATAGTTATTGCGGCCGTCTGCTTTCTTTTTGCCGGGATTTTCCGGGGAGAGGCAGAGGTCGTATGGGAGAAGGCGGTAACTATTTGTCTGGAGTGTATCGGTATTGGATAGATTAAAAAGCTGGATGGAGAAAAGAAAAGAGAGAGCCAGGCTGTGGGTTCAGGTCTGCACGGCGGCGCTCACCAACGGATATGTAAAGGGCTTTGCGGAGGGGAAAATTTTCACGGGCCCTTCCAAAAGAATATGTGTGCCGGGACTGAACTGCTATTCCTGTCCGGGGGCGTTTGGTTCCTGCCCCATCGGTTCTCTGCAGGCGGTGCTTGGGAGCCGGAATTACCGGATGTCCTTTTATGTCATCGGATTTCTGATGCTGACAGGAGCATTGCTGGGGAGGTTTGTCTGCGGATGGCTCTGCCCTTTTGGGCTGATACAGGATCTGCTGTATAAAATACCGGTGAAGGGCAAGCGGAAGAATCTTCCGGGGCATCGGAGGTTGGTGTGGCAAAAATACGGGATTCTGGCAGTGTTTGTACTGCTGCTTCCTCTGACTGCAGTGGATATCATCGGACAGGGAAGTCCCTGGTTCTGCCAGTATATCTGCCCGGCCGGAACGCTGGAGGCAGGTATTCCCCTGGTAGCTGCCAATGAGGTACTGAAACGTGCGGTTGGTTTTTTGTTTACCTGGAAGATTCTGATACTGGCGGCTGTTGTGCTGCTTTCTGTGTGGATCTATCGGCCTTTCTGCAAATATTTATGCCCGCTGGGAGCGGTTTACAGTGTATTTAATCCCATTGCGCTGTACCGGTATCAGGTGGATGATAAGAGCTGTACGGGATGCTGGAAGTGCCGGAAGACCTGCGGCATGGATATTCGTGTCTGGGAAACGCCCAACAGCCCGGAATGTATCCGGTGCGGTGACTGTCTGAAGGCGTGTCCGGAGGGAGCGATCCATAAAATACATATAAGCGGCAGAAAAAACGGGGAACGGAACCCGGATGAGAAGAATGAGGTTAAAGAATAATGGAAAAGGAATTGTGGAGACAGATTCAGGAAGGGCAGAATATCCGGCAGAATCTGAGTAAACTCAGACAGCTTTTAAAGGAAAACGGAAACGGAGAGACATTCGGAGTCTGGCTTGAACAGGAGGAGGGGCCTGTATCCGGTGCCTGGGCAGAATGCCCCGGGGATCAGGGGACGGATTGTGCGGCCATGTATCTGGCCGGTCTTCTGGATGCAGAGGATGCAAAAACAAGAAAGAATGCGGCCCTTCTCATGGGCGAATGTAAAAATCCCGCGTTTGGTCCGCTCTTGTTTGAAGCATATGAGAAAGAATCCCAGCGGTTTGTAAAGAGCGCTTACCTGCAGGCCCTCTTAAGGTTTGACTGCAGGGAATATACAGAGACATTCCGACAAAAATACCGTCAGTTAAGCCAAATGGATTGTGCACCGGAGGAGAAGAAGCATCGGGATGAAGAGCTTCGGGCGCTCTCCGATTTGCTTATGGAGCAGGAAAATGTACAGAAGCATGTCTTCCGGGGATTTCAGGAGCCTCAGAGTATTGTCCTGATGACAGATCCCTGCTGTGCAGAAGAGACGGCCCGGCAGGTAGAGGCCCTGGATCCCGAGGCGAAGACAAAGCTGTTCCCCGGAGGGGTTCTCGTACACTCCGGTCAGATACACTGGAGGGGCCAGGTGCGTACCTGGAGGGAAATGCTTTTTCGGATCCCGGGGATGGAAAGCTGTCCGGCAGATCCAGGGGAGGCTGCAGAGAAAACAGCAGCTTCCGGGCTTCTGCATTTTCTGGAGACGAGCCATCGGGGAAAAGCGCCGTTTCGCTTCCGGATCGAACTGCGCAGTCGGATGGATGAGGAAAAAAAGACTGCCTTTGTACGAAAAATGGCAGTGGAAACGGAACGGCTCACAGAGCGGAAGCTTATGAATTCTGTATCGGATTATGAACTGGCTATTCGTCTGGCGGAGAGCAAAAAGGGCGGATTTCTTATGTTTGTGAAGCTGTTTACTGTACCAGACGGCAGATTTCCCTATCGGAAGGAGCATACGGCCGAGAGTATCAAGCCTGTACATGCGGCGGCAGCGGCAGCTCTGGCAAAGGAATACCTGAAGGAAGATGCCTCTGTTCTGGATCCGTTCTGCGGAGTGGGAACCATGCTGATTGAAAGACATAAAGCGGTACGGGCCAATACAAGCTATGGCATTGATTACAAAGAGGAAGCGATTGAAAAAGCGAAAGAAAATACCAGGGCGGCAGGCCAGATCATTCATTACATACAGAAAGATTTTTTTCATTTTTCCCATGAGTACCTTTTTGATGAGATATTTACCGATATGCCCTTCGCGCTTGGACGAAAGACAGAGGATGAGATCCGGGGGATTTACCGGAGATTTTTTCCGGAGGCATTTCGGGTACTGAAGAGGGACGGGACGGTCATTGCGTATACAAGAAACCGGAATTTTGTGAAGCAGTATGCACCCGCCTCCGGTTTTTCCATCGTGAAAGAAACGGAATTTGCCGGAAAGGACGGGGCCTGGCTGATGATCCTTAAAAAACGTTCGGGCTTAACATGAAACTTACGTTTTATGTTATAGTAGATACAACTAAAAAGCAAGAATTTCTGAAAGGAGGCGTTCCTGTGAGCGCGATTGTGTATTTTTCAAGGGAGATCACACCGGAAAAGGTGGTGGAGCTGTATAAAAAAGAGGGGAAAACGCTGCCCGGTAAGGTTGCGGTGAAGCTTCATTCGGGAGAGAAGGGGAACCAGAATTTTCTGGGACCGGATTTCTGGAAACCGATGATTGATTACGTGGGAGGAACGGTTGTGGAATGCAATACGGCCTACGACGGAGAAAGGAACACTACAAAGAAGCATAAAAGACTGCTGGAGGATCATGGATGGAGTCGGTCTTTCGATGTGGATCTTCTGGATGCTGAGGGGCCGGATCTGAAGCTTGCCTGTCCGAATGGGAAAGTGATCAAGGAGAATTATGTGGGAAAGGATCTGGCAGACTATGATTCCATGCTGGTGCTTTCTCATTTCAAGGGACATCCCATGGGCGGCTACGGCGGTGCGCTGAAGCAGCTCTCCATCGGGGTGGCATCATCCTATGGCAAAGCATACATTCACGGTGCCGGTGTGCCGGAGCATATCTGGACGGCCGACCATGATTCCTTCCTGGAAGCCATGGCAGATGCAGCAGGCAGTGTGGTGGATTATTTTAAAGGCAATACGGTTTATATTAATGTAATGAAAAACATGAGTGTGGACTGTGACTGCTGTGCAGTGGCGGAGGATCCGTGTATCGCAGATATCGGAATCCTGATATCGGATGATCCGATTGCTGTGGATCAGGCCTGCATAGATCTGGTGTATGCATGCGAGGATCCCGGAAAAGCTCATTTCCTTAAACGGGTGGAAAGCCGGAACGGAATCCATACCATAGAAGCGGCTGCGGCCCTGGGATACGGCACGCGGGAATATGAGCTGATCGAAATCTGATAGCAATTATTGCCTGCCAATTATGGAGTGAGGCGTCCCCGCTCTTTGTAAAAAAGGGAAGATACCTGTACGTGGTGGTATCTTCCCTTTTTTTATTTTTTCACAACCGGAATTTCCGTTTCATCTTTTTCATCCAGATTGTTCAGATAGTGTTTGGTTTCTTTTGCAATCACGTTGGACAGCAGCAGGAGCGCGATCAGGTTCGGTATCGCCATCAGGGCGTTGAGCGCATCTGCCAGATCCCATACAAGGTTCAGGCTGATCAGCGGACCGGCAATCAGCATGGCTATGTAAAGGAGACGGTAGGGCAGGAAGGCTTTCTTACCGAACAGGTATTCCACACAGCGTTCCCCGTAGTAGCACCAGCCAAGGATGGTGGAGTAGGCGAAGGTGATGATGCCTATCACCAGAATGAAGCTGCCGATGTAGGGGATCTGACGAAAGGCAAGGGTAGTCAGGTCTCCGCCGTCGGTAATGCTGGAAACATCGATGGCAGGATTTTTCAGAATACTGCTGACAAGTACCAGACCGGTCATCAGGCAGACAACCACCGTATCCCAGAAGGTACCGGTG
>JALERW010000033.1 GCA_022763925.1 Lachnospiraceae bacterium | reverse complement strand
TTGACGAACATGACCCGGCTCTCTCTTGAAATCTTTCCCGATTCCATCAGGCCGTACATAACCTCCTTCAGCTGCCTGGATGTCTCCGGCAGCACCTCCTGTTCATTATAGCAGGGGATTACCATATATAAAATGTCCGCGCGGCTTTCCATCGTTTTTCACTCCTCTTTTTCCTACTTCTGCCTGCTCTTCGGCCAAAATGTATCATTCTACAGTGTCTTTATATACTCAGCGATCGCCTGTTCCCAGTCAGCAAACCGGTAATCGGTAGTCAGCTTCAGCATATAATTCTCCAGCACGGAATATGCCGGTCTGGGGGCCGCTGCTCCGTATTCCTCCGTGGTAATGCCTTCCACAGCAGTCTTCTTTCCCGCCAGGCGGAAAATTTCCCTGGAGAAATCTGCCCAGCTGCAGACACCTTCACAGGTTCCGTGGAAGAGGCCGTAATTGTCAGTGGGGATGAGATAGGCGATCATTCCGGCCAGCTCCTTTGCGCTGGTGGGAGAACCAACCTGATCCCGGACGACACGAACCTGATCATGGGTCTCGGAAAGCCGGAGCATCGTCTTGACAAAATTCTTGCCGTCCCCGTACAGCCAGGCCGTACGAATGATAAAATGCTCACTGCAGAATTCCTTTACAAAATTTTCTCCTGCCAGCTTGGTGGCTCCGTACATTCCCTGAGGGCCTGTGGCATCAAATTCCGTATACGGGCGGGTCCCTTTTCCGTCAAACACATAATCTGTAGAGATCTGCACCATCTTTGCGCCATATCTCTGGGCCGCAATGCTTAAGTTTCTCGGGCCGATGGCATTGATGCGATAGGCATTGTCCACGTCCGTCTCACACAGATCCACCGCCGTGTGAGCTGCACAGTTGACAATGGCGTAGGGTCTGACCTCCTGTGTCAGTTTCAGCACCTTTGACACATCCGTGATATCCAGCTCCGCCACATCCGTATTTACCAGCTCATATTCCCGGTTTCCCTCATACAGCTGATTCAGCGCTCTTCCCAGCTGTCCGTTACATCCGGTAATCAGTAATCTCTTCATTTTTCCAACCTCTTCTCTCTATCTTTTTTGCCTTCTTCGGCTCCCTGTCCTTCATGTGTTGCTTCTGAATCGGACTTCTTTTCCAGCTTCTGCTCCAGCGCCTTGATCCGGTCCTCATTGAGGGCAATGATCTGGGTCAGCTTGCGCATTTTTGTGGCCATCCGGGACAGCGATACGGTCAGCGTATAGATAATCACCAGGGAAAAACAGAAGCCCAGGAAAAAGATCATATTCACCGGCGCATCGATTCCCAGAAACCGCGCCATGACGATCATGGTCTTCGGAAACGCCGCAAAAACCGCCACTGCCGCCAGTACAAACAGCCAGGAGAGCGCATATTTCAGCTCCAGGCTCTTCCTGCGGATCATATTAATGATTGCTGCCAGAGCCACCGCCAGCGCAATAAGAATCGTAATCTGAAGTTTTACGGTCATCATATCAGCAGCTCCTCCGTTTCCTCAGACGCTCCATCAGAATGGCCAGCGTAACCTTTATCATATAATACACGGATCTCCCGGGAGATATGGAGGAAACGCCTCCCTGACGCTTACGCATAATCACCGGGACCTCGCATACCTTTTTGCCCATGTTCAGAATCATAACCACACTTTCCGGCTCCGGGTAATCCACCGGATAATCCTCGGAATAAATCTTCATCACGCTCCGGTTCACCATACGCATGCCGGAGGTAGGATCCAGCACCGTCTGTCCGGTCATCAGCCGGATCAGGATGCTGAAATAACGGATACCGAAGCGGCGCATCCCGGTGGACTGAAAGCCCTCTTTTGTAATAAAGCGGGAACCGATGACCATGTCCGCATTCTGCTCCTCAAGGAAATCTGCCATGGCATTCAGATATTTCGCATCATGCTGCCCATCCCCGTCAAACTGAACCGCCACATCATAGCCGTTCCTCCATGCATAGAGGTACCCGGTCTGCACGGCTCCGCCGATTCCCAGATTCACCGGCAGATTGATAATGTTCATTCCCTGCTCCGTGCAGAACCGCATCGTCCCGTCCTGACTGCAGTCATTGATGATCACATAATCAAATCCGGGGGCATTTTCGAGAATATCCTTCACGGTAGTATCTATATTGCTGATTTCATTATAGGCTGGTATAATCACAATTTTCTTCATTGTTTTCCTCAGTCTTGTTTTCCTCAGTCTTGTTTCAATCTATCCATGCCGGACAAATCGTTTTCATCCGACATTATCCTTTATCTTACCATTTTCTGTCGCTTTTTGCAACGCTTATGCCATCTGCGAATTCTTTCGGTTTTCTTACCGGAAATCAAAAAGGTCCGCATGATACCCTGCCGGAGCGGTAATCGCCTTGGGATTGTACATTACCACAATGATGTCCGGACGGCTCTCTTCCACGTACCTTTCCAGGCTTCCGTTGAAATATCTCAGATCGATCACATTCAGCTGACGGATGGCCGTTGCCAGAAACGGAGCCGTGGACAATCCGAAGGAATCCTTCAGAAGCAGAACCTTTTTCCCTTCCTCCAGTTTATGGTTGGTCACTTCCACCAGCGCCTGATCATCCCTGAAGTACGCCGCATAGGGATTTTTTGTATAATAATCCCCTGGCTCCAGCTGCGACTCATCGATAAACGCATGGGTAAAATCTCCATGATAAGTATAACCGGAACCGACGATTTTCATTGTAAAATCCGTATCAAACCTTGGTGTCAGAATACTCATATCATCCAGAGGCACATAGCCCTTCCCGGTCTTTTTCCCCAGAGCTCCCAGAAAGATATCCGGATATACCGTTTCATCATACTGCGCAGTATCCAAAAGTCCTTCGTCAAGCCCAGCCCCATAGAGGAGATTCAGCTCCGACAGGATTTCCCCTGCCGCCCACAGACCGGTCCGGGGCTTCCAGTGGTGATCCGACACATAAAAAGCCGAATCAAAGTCCAGATCCTCAAGGATCCGGTCCCGCAGGTCCAGCACCGGCACATTCGCCTCCCGAAGCGCCGCTGTCAGTCCGTCCGCATTGCTGTTGGCAAAATCCTCCAGCCCTTTCGGAAGCTGGTCATCATATTTATTGATCTTATTCGGTGTCTGCACATACAGAAAATCCGCACCCAGCGTCTCTGCAAATTCCGCAAATTCCACAAGATTGGAAGCACAGACCCCGGCATCCTCTTCACTTAACCGGTCACTTAAAAAGGTCAGCTGCCCGTTGTCCAGCTTTACCACCACATCATCCCCGTCAATGATCCGGCTGCCCAGCAGCTTCTGTATTTTTATATAGGCCTCAATAATGGCCGTCCGCCCCGGTACATGTTCATCGCTGTAGGTCTCCACCGTACGGATCAGCCCCTTCAGAGAGGCTTCCTTTGATTTCAGTCGGTCATAAAAGCTGTCCGCCGGTTTGGATTCCTGTATCTCCTCCTCAAAGGGATACGTCTGAGCAAAATTCACCGGTTCCTGTCGTTCATCCGGCTCCTCCTGTACATAAGAGGTCTCCTTGGCCTTAAGAAGCCCGGCTCTTCGAAGTGCCATGGGCCCCACGATCCCTATGAGCATCACAAACAGGAAGAAAAGAAATATACCAATGACGATTTTCTGTTTTTTATATTCTGTCTTCTTCATAACAGATCTCCAGCTGTTAAAAATGAAAATAAATAAACGGATTATAGGTTCCCTTTACCATGTAGACTACGGACAGGGCAAATACCAGAAAGGCTCCCGCATGATACACAAGCTGTCCACCCTTACCGGTCAGATCCATCCGCTTTCCAAGCACATCCTTCCAGGGAATGCATGCTGCAATACCTGCCGCCAGGTATACCCAGTATTCCTTTAAATACAGAAAGAACTGTGCGTCTGCCAGGCCGCTGCAGCCAATGCCGAACAGATTTCCCACATACTTAAGGGCAAGCGTCAGATTGGAAGAATTAAAGATCGTCCAGCCCACAAACACGACCACCAGTGTATATACCCTGGAAAAGACCCCCAGCTTCTTATCGAATCCGGTCATTTTCTCCGCGGTCAGCACAACAAAATACATCAGCCCCCAGAGAATAAACGTCCAGTTGGCCCCGTGCCAGATACCGGTAAGCAGCCACACCACAAAAAGATTGAACACGTGGTGTCTCCTCGTCTTTACCCGGCTCCCTCCCAGAGGGATATAAACATAATCCCGGAACCAGCTGCTCAGGGAAATATGCCATCTGCGCCAGAATTCCGTGACGTTTTTTGAAATATAGGGATAATTGAAATTTTCCTGAAAATGAAAACCGAACATCCGCCCCAGACCGATGGCCATGTCCGAATATCCCGAGAAATCAAACAGGATCTGCAGGGAATAGCACACGGTACCCAGCCAGGCAGCAGCAAAAGACAGACTTCCCTGGCTGATTCTTTCAAAGCAGGCATCTGCCCCCAGAGCCAGGCTGTTTGCCAGCAGGATCTTTTTCCCAAAGCCGAACAGAAAGCGGAGCACGCCTTCATAAAAATCCTGAAGATTTTCCTTCCGGTCCCGAATCTCTCCTGCCACGGTTTCATAACGAACGATGGGACCTGCAATCAACTGTGGGAAGAGGGCGATATACAGCCCCACATCCAGGGGGTTTTTCTGTGCCTCACCTTTTTTCCGGTAAATATCCAGGACATAGGATAATGCCTGAAAGGTATAAAAGGAAATGCCGATAGGCAGCGCGATGTCGGGTATGACAATCGGCTGCCTCAGGAAATAATTGATATTGTTTACTGTGAAATTCAGATATTTAAAAACAAAAAGAAATCCGAGATTATAGCACGCAGCAAGCACCAGAAGCGGCCCGGCTGCCCGGTCCCGGTACCTGTCCACCAAAAGCCCCAGTCCCCAGTTGACCACGATAGACAAAAGCATCAGAAGCACATATACCGGCTCTCCCCAGGCATAAAAACCGATGCTGGCAAGAAGCAGAAATACATTCCGAAATCTCCGGCCTCTGATCCAGGGATTATAATAAATCAGCAGTACCAGGGGAAGAAATACAAATAAAAAAATCGTCGTAGAAAATAACATAGGATCTCCTTTGGTCTAATGTCTGATAAACTGTAAAATCAGCTTCAGGATCCTGCATCCATCGGTAAACCATGCAAAGCGTACATGATTTTCCTTAAGTCCCCGATGCCCCTCCACCAGAGATACCCAATAAGCCTTCAGACTCTTCGTACTCGTCCCGCCATAGTCCATTTCAATCAGGACTTCCGGAATGTAGGACAGCCTGATCCGGTCATCCTTTAAAATCCGTATCATGAATTCATAATCCGCCGAGCAGACATAATCCGTCTTATAAAGGCCGAACCGGTCATATACTTCCTTTTTCAGATACAGGGTCGGATGTCCCGGCATCCATCCAAAGCGGATCTTTCCCTGTCCCTGCCGCCAGGTCCGCACCACACGGTCCTTGTCCTTGTACACCAGATCCGCGTGAACACCGTCCGTTCCTTCCCGTTCAATGATATCCACCATCCTTGCAATCACATGCTCAGAAGTAAAATGATCAAAGCAGCAGCCGACGATATCACCGGTCGCCATGCGGATTCCTTTGTTGATGGCATCGTATATCCCCCTGTCCGGCTCGGAAATCCAGCGAAGCCTTCCGCCAAACCGGGGTTCCATCTCCTGTATTACAGATATGGTATGATCTTTGGATGCGCCGTCCACCACAATATATTCGATATCGGGGTAGCTCTGCCTAAGCACCTGTTCCATGATGGTCCTTAAATGCTCCGCATCGTTATAGGTCGTGGTAATAACCGACACTTTCAAATGGTCCTTCATCTTCATCTCCCGTATCCGGCCTCAGGCCAGAATGCTCTCATACAGCTTCCGGTATTCCCGGAACCGCTCTTCCTTATCGTACTGCATGGATTTCAGAATACAGCTTTCCTTCAGGATCGGATATTCCTCCATATCCAGAATGGCCGCAAGCATGGCATCCACATCTCCCTTGGGAACTACCTTCCCACAGCTCGCATCAATACTCTCCGGGCTTCCTCCCGTGTCAAATGTAATCACCGGGGTGCCGCAGGAAAGCGCCTCCAGGTTCGTGGTCGGGAAATTATCCTCCAGTGTGGGATTCAGATAAATATCCGCCAGCGTATACCACTCGGCCAGCTCCTTAAGGCGGTTCGTCCGCTCGATTCCGAGAATCTTTTCCGGCAGTTTCTTCTTCTGCCGTTCATTCACTCCCACCAGTACGATCTGATATTCCTCCGGCAGCTTTTCCGCCAGAGCTTCAAAATAGGAAAGACCTTTCCGCTTCTCCCAGACGCTTGCTACCCCCAGAAGCACCTTCTTATCCTGAAGGTCATATTTTCTGCGCAGTCTTCCCTCTGTCGGCGAAAATACCTGACGGTCAATGCCGTTTCGGATCACCTGCACCGGATACTCCTTTAAAAAGGACTGACGCACCAGGTCGGCCAGCCACTGGGACGGCGTCACAATAGTCAGATTCGGCACCTTGGTAAACGCCCGTTCCTTGCGGATATAATTTTTCCGGCTGTTATCCTTAAAAAGCGCATACGGGTAGGCGCTCCGGTGCTGCGGGCATTTTCCGCAGCCTTCCTTCCACTTTTCACAACCGGCATAATCAAAATAAGCGCAGTGCCCGGTAAAGCTCCAGCAGTCATGGAGCGTCCATACGACGGGGATCCCTGCCACCTTCAGATAGTTGAACAGCATCTCCACATTCAGGTAAAACCCGTGGATATTGTGGAGCTGAATCAGATCCGGCTGATACTCGTTGATATAATCCAGCATCTTCTGCGTAACCTTATCCGACGCAAAT
>JALERW010000030.1 GCA_022763925.1 Lachnospiraceae bacterium | reverse complement strand
TGATTCATGTCTGAAAAACATTTCAAAAAAACTTTCAACTTTTTCAATTTTGCGATTCACGCAGCTAATTATCCGTAAACACCAAAGAAGTGAGAGGATAGATAACCTTCTCATTTGAACATTGAAAACACCTGGCGGCATTCGTCGCAGGTTCGCGGCAGTCGGCCCATGGGAATGTAAGTATTCCTACGTGCCTCGTGATGTCGCGGAAATATGCAACCCTCCGGTTTATATCCGTTGTATGTGGAGCGACAGGTTTTCTGCCGCCATGACTCCTTTGGGACGAGCGATCTACAGAGATACGAAACAGGCCTGTTGGTACGGTCTGATTGCAAAGAAGCATACGCGGGACAATGATACTTCCGTCTGGTCGCAGGAATGCGGGCGGCCCGGTGAGTTCCACGGGGAGGTGAAACGGCCTATGAGCGTCTGACCAAGATGCGGGTCGGAGGGTTCCTGTTCAGTACAGGGTGTTGGGGACAAATGAAAACTGAAAATGACTTAATGAAGTAACGATTTTTAATCGTGAAAATATGTGGCGGAGTACCAGGCGATAAGTGAACGTATTCCGCCATATCCTTTTGCGATTAAGTAACCGGTGCTGCCTGTCCACACCGGGCAGCCAGGGAAAAACGCAAAGATTGGAGGATGTGTTTATGAAGTCAGAAAGACGATATGCGGCAAATAAGCCCAGGGATTGTAAGTACTGTTATTACTGGGGAAGCAAATACAAAGGGTGTACCTTGTCGGAGGAGCGATGTTACTACCTTCTTCCTGAGGAAAAAGAAAAGAAGCCCCAAAATCCGTGTGATGACTGTCCTTACGGAAAAAACAGTCCCTGTATCGGATATTGTCTTCGAAGTATTATGGCGGAGACAAGGAGGAAGGGAGCTGGGAAATGATGTCGATGGCAGGTAAACGATTGTCTCGTTATGAAGTTATGATGCGAAGAGCATCGGATGAGACTTTTGAAATTACAGAAGATTTCCTCTGTATGGGCTGTCCTCATCACAGGCCGGATTGGGAATACCGTTTCTGTGAATTTCTGGAGTGCCCTCATATGAGGGGCGTTCAAACCTTTTGGGAGGAGGTGCTTATGGATGCCGGCAAAGAGTAACAAGAGGTATTACTGGTTAAAGCTCCATGAGGAATTCTTTAATCAGCAGGCACTCAAGTATATCCGGAGGCTTCCGGAAGGAGAAAAGATCACCATTATTTATCTGAAGCTCCTCTTAATGAGTCTGAAAACGGATGGTTACATTTACCTGGAGGGCTTATATCCGACCATTGAGGAAGAGATCGCTCTTACACTGGATGAAGAATTGATGTCCGTGCAGTTTTCACTGGCAGCACTCGAAAAGACAGGCTTATTGGAGAGAGGCGATTCTGATGACTGGGAAGTGTATATGACGAAGATACCGGAAATGACAGGCATCTGGTCAGAAACGGCAAGTACACAGAGATCCCGGATTTCAAGAGCCAGAAAAGCAGGGCTGCTTGATGACAAAAACAGTCAGGGCGTTGCATTGCAACACGGATGCAGCAAAATGCAGCAAAAATGCATCACAGAGAAAGAGATAGAGAAAGAGACAGATACAGAGAAAGAGCGAGAGTCAGATGGCTCGGGTTCGCATTTTTACGGTGTGAATCAGAATGTGATTCTTTCGGACTCTGAATATGAAAGTCTCAAAAAGCTCTATCCGGATTATCTTGGGAAGATCGATTATTTTTCCGCTTATATGGCCAAAACGGGTAAGCAGTATGAGAATCACTATCTTACGATTTTGCAGTGGGCAAAGCGTGATGATCTGAAGCGTCCCCGGGCAGAACCGAAGAAAAGCGGTTTTCCTGATTATTCCTTCAGGAAGGGAGAGAGTTATTGATGGATGCTGTATCTGAAATTGAAAAAATTGCTGCTCAGGCAGAAAAGCATTTGGACCCGGTCTTTCAGGAAGATTACGTTGGGAAGGACGGTCTTTTGTATTGCGGCAGGTGCCATACAAGGAAAGAATACCGGATCAATTCTGTACTGCTCCGAAAAGAAATGGTTGTTCGTGTGAAATGCCAATGTGAGCAGGAGCAATGGGACAAGGAGGAGGCAGAACGTGCTCTCAGAGAAAAGCAGAACCGGATCCGAAGAATGAAAGGAACCTGCATTCATGACAGAGCACTTCTTGATTGTACCTTTGAGAAAGATGATGGCAGTCTTTCTCAAATAGGCTCGGCAAAGAAATATGTGGAGACCTGGTCGGAACGAAAGGCCAATAATGACGGCTTGCTGCTTTGGGGCGGAGTAGGAACCGGAAAGACCTTTTATGCGGCATGCATTGCAAATGCTCTGATCGAGGAAGGGGTATCCGTTCTGATGACGAACTTCTCCAAAATTCTGAACCAGCTCAGTGGGATGTATTCGGAGGATAAGAATCATTTTATTGCCAGCCTGATGGAGTATTCCCTTCTCATCATTGATGATTTTGGGATTGAGAGAAGCACTGAATATGCCCTGGAGCAGGTTTTTAACATTATCGATGAGCGGTACAAGACAAGGCTTCCGCTGATCGCGACAACAAATCTTTCTCTGGAGACCATGAAGAACCCGGCAGATATTGCTCATCAGCGTATCTATGACCGGGTTCTTGCCATGTGTATTCCCATTAGCTTTCAGGGAGAAAACCACAGGAAAGCCGATACAGAGAAAAAATTTAAAAATGGCAAATGCCTGTTTGAAGATGAAGGAGACGAAGGAAATGGAAATGAGATGGAATGAATTTAACCGCAGAGGAGCGATCTGTGCTTTTAATAAAGCGCTTTCGCCTGAGGTATTGGACGCTCTTAACAGCGAGGAGCTTGTAATCTACAGAGCTATCGCAAAGCTGCAGGCGAAGTACTTTGTGGTCATGAAGCGTATCAATGAGGCGTATATGCTGGTGGCTCCGGTCTTTGAGACGCAGAAGAAAAGGGATTGCAAAGGGATCCGGGTAAACAACAGGCGATTCTGGGTGAACTTTATGACCTTCTATGTCGTTCCGGAAAAGATCATGGAGGCCGTTCCCGGAGTATATCAATGCAGATCACATTATCAGCATTGCGGCCTGCTTACATATTGCTATTTCATTCTTATTTTGGATGTAGTAATATAAACATGACACACAGTTGTCGTGTTTAACTTGATATCATATATTCGGAAGTGAAACCATTATGAAGATAGACAGAATGATAGGGATTCTATCCCTTCTGCTCCAAAAAGAAAAAATGACAGCGCCTGAACTGGCAGCGCATTTCGAAGTGTCGAAAAGAACAATCAACAGGGATATCGACGATCTGTGCAAAGCCGGGATCCCGATTTGTACAACTCAGGGTGTGGGCGGCGGTATTCAGATCATGGACGGATACCGCATGGATCGTACCCTTCTCACTTCAAGAGATATGCAGATGATCATGGCAGGACTTCGGAGTCTGGACAGTGTAAGCGGCAGCCATTATTACAGTCAGCTTATGGATAAAATCAAAGCCGGATCCTCTGATTTTGTTCATGGAAATGATACGATCCTGATTGATCTCTCTTCCTGGAACAAAGAGGCCATATCCGAAAAAATTGAGTTGATACAGGCTGCCATCGAGGTAAAGCAGGCGATTCGCTTTGATTATTACTCTCCGAA
>JALERW010000052.1 GCA_022763925.1 Lachnospiraceae bacterium | reverse complement strand
CAGAGTGAACAGAAGAAAAATGATCTTCTGGTTTATCTGGCGCATGATCTGAAGACGCCGCTGACATCCATTATTGCATACCTGAGCATTCTGGATGACTCGGATGAGATGTCCGGGGAGGAACGGAAAAAATATACGCATATTTCTCTGGAAAAGGCGGTTCGTTTAAAGGAGCTTCTCGATGAATTTTTTGAGATCACCCGATTCAGTCTTCAGGATATCACCCTGGAGCAGGAGGACCTGGACCTGTCCATGATGCTGGAGCAGATCGCGGATGAATTTTATGCGGTGCTGTCCGGGAAGAACTTAAGCTGTCAGGTGGAGACAGAAGATCGGCTGATGGTAAAGGGAGATCCGGATAAGCTCGGCCGTGTGTTTGATAATCTGCTCAGAAATGCCATCAGCTACAGCTATCCGGATACGGTGATCCACATCCGGGCAAGGGCGGTAAAAGGAGAAATACTTATCGAATTTATCAATCGGGGACCGGAAATCCCGGAGCGTCAGCTGTCGACGATCTTTGAAAAATTTTTCCGGATGGACTCGGCCAGATCCAGTGAGACCGGAGGAGCCGGGCTGGGACTGGCAATTGCCAGGCAGATCGTTACGGCTCACGGCGGAACGATTGCCGCAGAAAACTGTGAAGAAGGAATCAAATTTATTGTAAAGCTTCCTGAAATTCGAACATAAGTTTGCATTTCGGGAGGCTTTATGTTATGATATAGGAAATCGGTCGGGAGGGAGGAAACGGAACATGCGGTTTTATCATATGGCGGATATTCATCTGGGCGCACAGCCGGACAGGGAACGCCCCTTTAGTGAGCAGCGCAGACAGGAGATCTGGGATACCTTCCGGAGCGTGATCCGGCGGGCGGGACAAGAGAAGCCGGATTGTCTCTTTATCTGCGGAGATCTGTTTCACAGACAGCCGTTGAAACGGGAGCTTCGGGAGGTGGATTATCTCTTTTCCCGGATCCCGGATACGGCCGTTTTTCTTATGGCGGGGAATCATGATTATCTGAAGAGCAATAGCGCTTATGACAGCTTTTCGTGGAGTCCGAATGTCTTTTTCTTCCGGTCGGAGACGGTCACGGCTGTGCATCTGGAACGGCTGAATCTTACGGTATACGGCAACAGCTACTGGGACAGCCGGATCAGAGAGCCGTTATATGATGATTTCCGGCCGGAGGAGGGAACAGAGCAGGGGATTCGTGTCCTGATGGCCCACGGCGGAGATGCGGAGCATATTCCCATGAATTACCGTAAGATCCGTTCCCGGGGCTTTGATTATGTGGCAATGGGACACATTCATCGTCCGGGAATTTATGAGGACGGTGCACCGTACCGGTCCCGTGGGGCGATGGCCTATGCAGGGGCACTGGAACCGCTGGATGTGAATGATACGGGGCCGCACGGCTATATGGAGGGAAGGATTACATTTGAGGAGCAGCCGGGCGCTTACCGCACAGAGGTGTGCTTTGTGCCGGCGGCCAGACGTTCCTACATTTCCCTTCCGGTGGAATTGCATGAGAATATGGCCTCCATTGAACTTGAGGAGAGAATACGGCAGATGATGAAGGAGAAAGGAGAAGAGAACCTGTTTCGGATTATTCTGAAAGGTTACCGGGATCCTGCGTTTCATCCGGACCGGGAGCGGCTCCTTTCGCTCGGAAATGTGGTTGAGGCAAAGGATGAAAGCAGGCCGGCTTATGACTATGAACAGTTGAAGCAGATGTACCGGGGACAGCTGATCGGACGCTTCCTGGAGAGCTACGGGGACGGGACGCTGACCCGGGAACAGGAGCTTGGGCGCCGTTTCGGGCTGGAGGCACTGCTTGAGACGGCGGGAGGAAAAGGATGATTATTCAGGAACTTTATATGAAGCACTTCGGGCAGTTCACCGATAAGCGTCTGACTCTTCAGCCGGGAGTGAATCTGATTTTCGGAGGAAATGAAGCGGGCAAATCCACAGCGGCGGAATTTGTCCGGGGAATGCTGTTCGGTATGAAGAAGGCCAGAGGAAGAGGCGCCGGAAAAGATGCCTTCAGCAGATACTCGCCGTGGGAGGGCACTCTGCCGGAGGGCAGTCTGCGCTTCGTATGCCGGGATCGGCATTTTTGTATCAGCCGCCGCTTCCCGGATCAGGCCGAGCTTTTCTGTACGGATGACGGAGAGGTGCTGGATGTGGCGGGAGGAGATCTTTTGATGCTGCTGGGTGGGGTCCGGGAAGGGCTGTACCGGAACAGCTGCTGTGCGGACGGACAGGATACGGCTGTGGATGCCGGTCTTACACAGGCTCTGACCTCTTATCTGGTGAATATGGAGAGCACCCGGGAGGAACAGGCCGATGTGGAGGCGGCAGAGCAGTGGCTGAAAAGACAGGAGCGGGAGCTGCAGGCGGATGTAAGGAAGCAGTCGGAGATTCGCCGGGAGCGGATGGAGGTCCTTTGCCGCAGGATAGAATACCTGGAGGAAGAGAAAGAAAGACTTCGCAAGAGGCTGGCGGAGGACGGCGGGAAACAGTCAGAGCAAAAGGCACAGAGAAGGTCTGAGGCAGAACGCCCAAAGTCGGAAGCTGCCGGAAGGGGAGCTCTGGCCGGGGCGGCACTGGCCGCTTTCGGCACCGTGTTATTTCTGCTGTCGGCAGTGCTGGCTGCCCTTGATGGAAGGTATGCGCTGTCCGCCGGGAATGCACTGCTCTCCTGTGTGCTGCTTCTTCTGGCTGCGTATATGGGGAAGAGACCGGGGAAGAGACGGACAGACCAGGAGCTCCCGGAGCTGGAAGAAATGAAGGACCGTCTGTACCGGGAACAGCTTCTGGAGGAGCTTGAGGAACGGGAAAGGGAGCAGGAGGACAGAAAAGAGGAGCTTCGTATTCTGGAACAGCCTACAGAGAAGGAAGCCGGGAAGCAGCTGGAGCTGGATGCGTGCCGGGATGCAGAAGAACGGATCCGCAGCGCTGCCATGGAGCTTTCCGGGGCATGGGCCGTCCGGCTGGAGCAGGAGGCTTCCCGGATACTTGCTTCCGTTACCGCAGGGCGTTACCGGGGGCTGAAGATCAAAGACCGGATGGAAGTGACGGTTACGGACGGGCAGCGGATATACCGACCGGAGCAGCTCAGTACCGGGACGAAGGAGCAGATCCGCGTGTCCGTGCGCCTGTCGTCGGCGCTGCTTCTTACGGAGGAGCCTTTGCCCCTTCTGTTTGATGATGCGTTCCTGGCCTGGGATGAGGGAAGGCTGGAAAGACTTCTTTGCTGGCTGCCTTCCTGTGAAAGACAGATCCTGCTGTTTACCGGACAGAAAAGAGAAGAGGCGCTTCTTGACCGGAACAATCTTCCATATCATAAAATAGTGCTTGACGAATAAAAGGAAGCGGTGTATGGTTAACATGTATAACAAGTTCATATTGCAGTAATTAATCCTTTATTCAGAGTGATGGAGATACATAGGATCTGTGAAGTCACGGCAACCCCTCATGAGGAAGGTGCCAGCCTGAGCGAGCAATCGAACAATAAGGGGATTTGATGATTGAGATCGAGTCCGCCTTGTGCGGACTTTTTTACTGCATGTGCACAGGTGCCATGCGGGAAAAAGGCTTCGCATAGAAGGATTCTTATTTACATGCAGAGAAAGTGAAAAGGAATAAGGAGGAAGAAAGATGGAAAGAAGATTATTTACTTCTGAGTCAGTGACAGAGGGACATCCGGATAAGATCTGCGATCAGATTTCCGATGCGATTCTGGATGCGCTGATGGCACAAGATCCCATGAGCCGCGTGGCGTGTGAGACCTGTACGACCACCGGCCTTGTAATGGTGATGGGTGAGATTACGACGAATGCATACGTGGATATTCAGAAAATTGTACGTGAGACGATCCGTGAGATCGGATATACGAGAGCAAAATTCGGTTTTGATGCAGATACCTGCGGAGTGATCGTTGCGCTGGATGAGCAGTCTGCGGATATTGCCATGGGTGTAGACAAGGCACTGGAGGCAAAGGAGAACCGAATGACCGACAGCGAGATCGAAGCCATCGGAGCGGGAGATCAGGGCATGATGTTCGGCTATGCCACCAATGAGACAGAGGAATATATGCCTTATCCCATCGCCCTGGCTCACAAGCTGGCGCTGCAGCTTACCAGGGTCCGCAAGGACGGTACGCTTCCCTACCTCCGTCCGGATGGAAAGACCCAGGTAACGGTTGAGTATGATGAGAATGGAAAGCCGAGCCGCCTGGATGCGGTGGTTCTTTCTACGCAGCATGACGAGAATGTGACCCAGGAACAGATCCATGAGGATATTAAGAAATATGTATTTGATGTGATCCTTCCTCAGGATATGGTGGATGAGCATACGAAGTTCTTTATCAATCCCACCGGAAGATTTGTGATCGGCGGACCTCACGGTGACAGCGGGCTGACCGGACGGAAGATTATCGTGGATACCTACGGCGGCTATGCAAGACACGGCGGCGGAGCCTTCTCCGGCAAGGACTGCACGAAGGTGGACCGTTCCGCTGCGTATGCGGCGCGCTATGTGGCGAAAAATATCGTGGCAGCAGGATTGGCAGACAAGTGTGAGATTCAGCTCTCCTATGCGATCGGTGTGGCGCAGCCGACTTCCGTTATGGTTGATACCTTCGGAACCGGTAAGCTTTCCGATGATGAGCTTGTAACGATTATCCGTTCCCTGTTTGATCTTCGTCCGGCCGGTATCATCAAAATGCTGGATCTGAGACGTCCGATCTACAAGCAGACAGCGGCTTACGGACATTTTGGCCGAAACGATCTGGATCTGCCCTGGGAGAAGCTGGATAAGGTGGAAGAGCTGAAAAAGTATCTGGCTTAAAGGGAGAACTCTGTACGGTTTTTTGTCTATACGGGAGGGATGCGAAGTGGAAGCGATTTTCAACAGGAGAAGTATCCGTAAATTTCAGGAGCGGCCAATCTCCGGGGAACTGGTGAAGCAGATCTTAAGAGCGGGGATGGCAGCTCCTACAGCAGGAAACAGTCAGGAGTGGGAGTTTATCGTATTTTCCGATCCGAAGAAAAAGGAGCGGATCATGCAGGACAGTGAATACGCGTTTCCAGTGAAGACCGCTCCGGTATGTATTCTTGTCTGTGCGGACCTTGACCGCGAGGTTCATAAGGATGCGGGCTGGTGGATCCAGGACTGCAGCGCGGCCCTGGAAAATATGCTCGTGGAAGCGACGCAGCTGGGACTCGGAAGTATCTGGCTTGGCGTATATCCTGTGAAGGAGCGTGTGGATGGCGTGCGGGAGATCTTTGCACTTCCGGAGCATGTGATGCCTCTGGGGCTGATGGCTCTCGGCTATGCGGCCAGGGAGAAAGAGCCTATCGACCGGTATCTGGAAGACCGGGTGCACTGGGAGGCCTATGGGAA